>NZ_JBFODG010000026.1:0-206371 GCF_040908215.1 Aeromonas sp. R5-4
ATAACACGGTAGGGGTACCGTTTTGTTATCCGGTTTGAAGCCGTATGACCACTCCCTTTTGTGGGCAACTGTCAGGTGAATACCATCTCCATACATAATGTGTCTGTGAGTGCACAGGGGAAAAGAGAAATAAAAAAGCCACACCTGTTGGTGTGGCTTTTGTTTAGGGGGTAAACCCGGGTTGCTTAGGGGCGACCGGCCGGGCAGGTGGCCACGTTGACGGCGGCTGTGCTGCCACCATGACGACCTGATGTGCTCACTTCGTTGCGTACCAGCGGCGGGTAGTTAACCGGCTCACGGGCAGGCAGGGCAGGGGCTTCGGCAGGGGTTGCCATCGGGGCGGATGCTTTGCGGGCACGAGCCAGCAGGCCAGCACCGTGAGCTACCTGTTTGGTCACGACCGAAGTCTCTTCCACCGCAACGGCAGCGACAGGTGCCGGGGCTTCGATAACCGCAACTGGCATTTCGACTGCAGCCGGTACAGCTTCCACAACAGGAGTGTTGAGAGCAGGGGCTTCTTCAACCACCGGAGCAGTTTCAACGACTTCAGTGGCAGCCATGTCGACAGCCGGAGCGGCGACAACGGTAACTTCCGGCTCTACTGCAAGCACAACGTCTGCGACAGCTGCAACAACCGGGCTGGCAGCCACATCAGCTTGAGGTGCTTCAACCTGGGCAGCAGCCTGCTCGGCTGCTTCTTCAGCAACGGCTTCGACAACCACATGCTCGGTCAGTGCCGCAGAGGCTTGCAGGGCAGCAGCGACGGCTTCAGCGCTCGGGATGGTAACAACAGGCACTACCGGCTCTTCAACCTGCGCTTTGGCAATATCTGCCTGGGCTGCGGTGGTCAGAGTGGTGGTCTCTTGCTGTTCTTCATCACGTTGGCTGCGGGCATCTTCGTTGATGCGCTTGCGGCGCTGACCTTCGATACGCTGGCTGCGCGGAGTGCGGCGTGAGCGGCGCTGGCCTTCACTCTGCTCTTCCTGCTCGTTACCCACGGTAGCATCGATCACTTCAGTTTGCGCTGGTACTTCGTCGACCGGCAGGGCAGGGGTGTCAGCAGCGGCGACATCGACACGGATCTGCTTGCGCAGTTGACGACGTTCGCGGCGCTCGGCCACTTTCTGCTCTTTCTCCTGACGTGGCTGGACGGCAGCTGCATCAACGCCGTCGACCGCTTCAACAACGACTTCGGCACGCGGCTCACGGGGAGCACGAGGTTCACGGGCTGGACGTGGCGCACGTTCCTGGCGCGGCTCGCGAGGTTCGCGCTCCTGACGGGGTTCACGTTCCATGCGCTGTTCGCTACGCACCTCACCACGGGCTTCACGCTCCTGACGAGGCTCGCGTTCTTTGCGGGGACGGCGATTGCGGTTTTCACCGGCTTCGCGGTTGCCACCTTCACGCTTCTCGCCAGCTTCCGCATTGTTGCGGTTGCCACGATTGTCGTCTCGACGAGGACGCTGCCCACGGCCACGACCTTCTTCGCGCTGGTGACGTTGACCTTCATCCTTGCGTGCTTCACGAGCTGCAGGTTTCTCGGCGGGCGCTTTCACGTCGGCAGGGGCTGCATCGCTGCTGAACAGGCCGGTAATGCCTTTGATCAGCTTGCTGAAGAAGCCGACTTCGGCAGGGGCCGCAGCAACGGGAGCCGCCGGCTGTTGCGGTGCAACAGGGGCCGGTTGTGCCGGTTGGGCAAAGCCTTGTAGCAGCGGTTGCTCACGCTCGATCACCTGAGCTTGCTTCGGTTGGTAGACCGGCTTGGCAATCTCGGTTTTCAGCTCGTAGCTGGCCGCTTCCGGGATCTCGTTCTGACGAATGCGGGTCACTTCGTAGTGCGGAGTTTCCAGATGCTGGTTCGGAATGATGTAAACACGCACATCATTGCGCTGTTCCAGACTGGCGATGGCAGCACGCTTCTCGTTAAGCAGATAGGCAGCAACATCCACCGGCACTTGGCCGTGAACCTGCTCGGTGTTGTCCTTCATGGCCTCTTCTTCGATGAGACGCAGGATGGACAGGGCAAGAGATTCGTTGTCACGGATCACGCCTTGACCCTGGCAACGGGGGCAGATATGGCTGCTGGATTCGTTGAGGGAGGGGCGCAGACGCTGGCGAGACATCTCCAGCAGACCGAAACGGGAGATCCGACCCAGCTGGATGCGGGCACGATCCTGATGAACCGCTTCACGCAGACGGTTTTCCACTTCGCGCTGATGGCGAACCGGCGTCATGTCGATGAAGTCGATTACGATCAGTCCCCCTAAGTCGCGCAGACGCAATTGACGGGCAATTTCGTCGGCGGCTTCCAGGTTGGTTTGCAGCGCAGTCTCTTCGATATCGCCGCCCTTGGTGGCGCGGGAGGAGTTGATATCGATGGAGGTCAGTGCTTCGGTCGGATCGATAACGATGCTGCCGCCGGAGGGGAGGCGCACTTCACGCTGGAAGGCTGATTCGATCTGGCTCTCAATCTGGAAGTGGTTGAACAGGGCAACTTCACCCTTGTACAGCTTCACGCGGTTGAGGAAATCGGGACGTACCAGCTCGATATGGGCCTTGGCGCGTTCGAAAATCACCGGATTGTCGATCAAAATCTCGCCCACATCGCGACGCAGATAGTCACGGATGGCACGCACGATGACGTTGCTTTCCTGGTGGATCAGCACCGGCGCAACGCGCTCCTGAGAGGCTTTGTGGATGGAGTCCCAGTGGTTGAGCAGAACGTTCAGATCCCATTCCAGCTCTTCTGGCGACTTGCCCACACCGGCGGTACGTACGATCAGGCCCATGCCTTCCGGCACGGTCAATCCGCTCAGGGCTTCTTTCAGTTCAGTCCGCTCATCACCCTCGATGCGGCGGGAGATACCACCGGCACGGGGGTTGTTGGGCATCAGTACCAGGTAGCTACCTGCCAGGCTGATAAAGGTGGTGAGGGCTGCACCCTTGGTGCCACGCTCTTCCTTGTCGATCTGGACAATAACTTCCTGACCTTCGCGGACCACTTCTTTGATGTTGGGACGACCCTGATAGGAGTAACCGGAGGGGAAGTAATTGCGGGCGATCTCCTTCAACGGCAGGAAACCGTGGCGCTCGGCGCCGTAATCAACAAAAGCAGCTTCAAGGCTGGGTTCTACGCGGGTGATCTTACCCTTGTAAATGTTCGCTTTCTTCTGCTCGTGTCCCGGACTTTCAATATCCAAATCGTAGAGCTGTTGTCCGTCAACCAGCGCTACGCGCAACTCCTCTTCTTGAGTTGCGTTGATAAGCATTCTTTTCATTGAGTTCTCATTATTGTGTCATTTTGATTTCCTCCATCTGGGTCCTGCCAGCGCCGGCCTCGGGTCTTCAGCATACTGGGGCAACCTCCCGGCTGGGGTATGCATGAGGCGCAAACTAAGGGCGTTCTGGTCATCACTTCTCGAGAAGGAATGAATAAGGATGCCGAAATGGAGACAAATAAACGGTGATGTTTGTGTTCTCCATGCGTTGTACCTCGCACCCGGGAACCGTCATGTTCTTGTATACACGGTGTTTCGGGATTGGGTGGCATACTTTTTGGCCACTTAGTACAAGGCTTGAACACAATGACAAAACCTTGTTTATTATCCCATTTAAACCTCTTTTATAGCAAGGCGCCATTTTTCAACAAACCATGCAGCCAAGGGGCGCTGGCAGTGTTAAAATCCGCGCCATGACACAGATACAACAACAAGTGCAGCTGCTCACCATCGAAGCTGAGCATGACGGGCAGCGCATCGACAATTTTCTCAAGACTCAGCTAAAGGGCGTCCCCAAGAGCCTGATCTATCGCATCCTTCGTAAAGGCGAAGTGCGAGTAAACAAAAAGCGCATCAAACCGGAGTACAAACTCTGCGCAGGTGATGAGGTACGGGTGCCCCCCGTGCGCGTTGCCGAGAAGAATGAGCTGCCTTCGGCAAACCTCGGGGTTATCCAGCGTCTGGAGAGCCAGATCCTGTTCGAAGACGATGCCATGATCGTGCTGAACAAGCCCTCCGGCATGGCAGTACACGGTGGCAGCGGCCTGAGTTTTGGCGTTATCGAGGGGTTGCGCGCCCTGCGTCCAGAAGCCCGTTTCCTCGAATTGGTTCATCGACTGGATCGCGACACCTCAGGTGTATTGCTGGTTGCCAAAAAACGCAGCGCCCTGCGCAGCTTGCATGAGCAGTTACGCGTCAAGACCATGCGCAAGCAGTATCTGGCGCTGGTGCGTGGCAAGTGGCAGGCTCACGTCAAGGTGGTCAATGCGCCGCTACGCAAGAACGATCTGCAATCCGGTGAACGGGTTGTGCGGGTCAGCGCCGATGGCAAGCCCTCCGAAACCCGGTTCCGCATCGTGCGTCAATTTGCCGAAGCGACCCTGGTCGAGTGCAGCCCCATCACCGGTCGTACCCACCAGATCCGGGTGCACACCCTGCATGCCGGTCACCCGATCGCCTGTGACGATAAGTACGGTGAAGCGGCGTTTGACGAGAAAATGCGCAGCCAAGGGCTGAAACGGCTCTTTTTGCATGCCTGGAAGCTCAGCTTCACCCATCCGGCCGATGGTCGCGAGATGCAGGTAGAAGCGCCGCTGGCACCTGAACTCGACAACTTCCTCAACGGCTTGCCACGCTGATGCAGGATATCCGGCTCGCCATTTTCGATTGGGACGGTACCCTGATGGATTCGGTGGGCCGGATTGTGACCTGTGTACAAGGTGCCGCCAGAGATTGTGAGCTGGCGGTTCCTGCTCCAGCCCAGATCCGGCAGATCATCGGATTGAGCCTCGATGTCGCCATGTCCCGCTTGTTCCCCTTATGCAGTGGCAGTGGCGCCACCAGCGGTGAGCGCCAGATTACCGCACTCATCGATCGCTATCGTCATCACTATCTGCACGACGCGACCCCCAGCCCGCTGTTTGCCGGGGCTGGGGAGTTGCTGCATGACTGGCAGTCACGAGGGCTGCAACTGGCCGTCGCTACCGGCAAATCACGCCGCGGGCTGGATCGGGTATTGGATGAAACCGGGCTACGCCCGTTGTTTGTGACCAGCCGAGGGGCCGATGAGGCCCGCTCCAAGCCTGATCCGCTGATGCTTGAGCAGATCCTGGACGAGTTGGAGCTGTCACCCCGTCAGGCCGTAATGATCGGCGACTCTGTTCACGATATGGCGATGGCCGAGGCAATTGCCATGCCGCGCATTGGCGTTACTTGGGGTGTAGATAGCCGCGATGCCCTCAGTCGCCACGGACCTTTAGCTGTGGTGGACTCCATGACGGCTCTTCACGCGCTGTTGTAGACGCCTTTCTTTTAAGAGACATCAATCTGATTGATAACAGAAGCCCGGTGTATTGACCGGGCTTTTTATATGCTCGATCTAGCTTATCTATTCGTCCGCGATCAGGGCAGGGCAATACCGTGGCGCTCCAGCAGCTCGATCAGGCCGATCAGCGGCAGACCGATCAAGGTGTTAGGATCGCGCCCTTCCAGCCCCTTGAACAGCACGATCCCCATCCCTTCGCATTTGAAACTGCCCGCACAATCGAGGGGCAGTTCAGCCTCTACATAGCGGCGAATGGCGGATTCGTCGAGATCGCGAAAGTGGACCGTAAATGGTTCAATCAATTGATGAATCTCATTGGTTGCAGCGTTAAGTACGCACAGCCCGGTGTAAAAGGTGACGCTGCGACCTTGAGCCGCCATCAGCTGGGCGATGGCATTGTCGATGGTGCCCGGTTTGCCGAGGGTGTGATTATCGCAGACACACACCTGATCAGATCCGATGATCAAGCCGTGATCACGTTGCCCGGCGATGGCATCAGCCTTGGCACGAGCCAGTCTGGCCACCAGCGCCTCGGCGGATTCGCCAGCCAGTGGTCGCTCATCCACATCGGGGGCGGCACATTCAAAGGGGAGACCGAGCTTCTCCAGCAGGGCTTTGCGATAGCGAGAAGTTGAGGCGAGGATCAGATTCTGTGGCATAATCAGGTACCGATGAAAGCAAGTACCAGCATTCTAGGGACTTGTGACGTTAAAATCATCGGCGGTAAGGACTTTTTCCTTTGACTATCAGTTGTTGGACCTATATTATTCGCGCCCTATGCAAAAGGTGAAGTTGCCCGTTAAGGTTGATCCAGTCCGTAGTGCCTTGAAGCTGCTCGATTACATCGGGATAGTGGAAAAGTCGCAGATGCCCAGGCTGGAGGAATCAACCGCTGGCTTGCAGAGTGATATCGATGTATCACTGCACTTTGGCAAAGATGTCCAGAAGTTGACCGTTATGAAAGGCACTGCCCATGCCAAGGTTGACCTGGTTTGCCAACGTTGCGGAGAGACATTCGAACACCTCTGTGAAGCTGAATTTATCTACACTCCGCTGTTCGAAAGAACAAACGAGGAAGAACTGCCGGAAGCTTATGAGCCCATTGAGTTGGACGAAAACGGCGAGATAGATCTTCATCAAATCCTGGAGGATGAACTCATCCTCTCGTTGCCTCAAGTCGCAATGCATTCTCTGGATGCATGCCCGAGAGGAAACATGGAGATGACCTGGGGTGAAATCGAACCTGCTGATGAGCGGCCGAATCCCTTTGCAGTTCTTGAAGAGCTTAAACGTAAGTGAATTTAGGAGTTAGCCTACAATGGCCGTACAACAGAACCGTAAAACCCGTGCCAAGCGTGGCATGCGTCGTTCCCACGATGCGCTGACCACCGCTGCCCTGACTGTTGATCAGACCAGTGGCGAAATTCATCGTCGTCACCACGTGACTGCCGATGGTTTCTACCGCGGTAAAAAGGTAATCGCTTAAGGATTGCCTTTGTCTACGCAAACTGTCGCGCTAGACATCATGGGGGGAGATATTGGCCCCTCGGAAACAGTGCCTGCCGCCGTGCAGGCACTGTCTCTTTTACCCCAGCTAAAACTGATCCTGGTCGGCGACCAGCACCAGACCTCTTCTTTGCTGCAGCAACATGGCTTGCTGAATCATCCCCGCGTTCGTTTCGTGCATGCATCCCAGGTGGTTGGCATGGGCGATAAACCGATCGTGGCGTTGCGAACTCTGAAAGACTCCTCCATGCGGGTGGTACTCAATCTGGTGAAAGCCGGTGAGGCCGAGGCCTGCGTCAGTGCCGGCAACACAGGTGCGCTGATGGCGATGGCCAAGTGCGTGCTCAAATCCCTGCCAGGGGTAGACAGACCTGCCCTTATCAAGGCGCTGCCGACATTGAGCGGCAAACGTACCGTGATGCTGGATCTAGGCGCCAACGTCAGTTGCGATGCGGATACCTTGCTGCAGTTTGCGGTGATGGGCTCCGTCGTGGCCGAAAAGGTAGAAGGCATTGCATCCCCCCGTGTTGCCTTGCTCAACATCGGTGAGGAGGAGATCAAGGGCAATGATCTGGTGCGCCACAGCGCCGAATTGTTGCGTCAGTGCCACGCGCTCAATTATGTCGGGTTCGTCGAAGGGGATCGCATCTTCAGCGGCGACTGCGATGTGATCGTCTGCGACGGTTTTGTCGGCAATGTCGCCCTCAAGACGGCCGAGGGGGTGGTGCGGATGATGGCCCAGCTGGCCGGATATCCCCGCAAGAAACGCACTCTTCTTGGCCGGATCGCCGGATTTATGTTCAAACGGCGTTTTTCTTACCTGAACCCCGACCAGTATAACGGGGCAAGTCTGTTAGGATTGCGCGGCATTGTGGTAAAAAGTCATGGGCGGGCCGAAAGGCGCGCTCTGTGTAATGCGATCCTGCTGGCCGCACAAGAGGCCAAACATCAACTTCCACTGCAAATAGCAGATCGCCTTGAAGCTGTCTTCTCTGACAGGGATCTATAAGAACTCTATGCATAGCAAAATTCTGGGTACTGGCAGCTACCTGCCGAGTTCAGTGCGTACCAACGCCGATCTCGAGCAGATGGTTGAGACCAGTGATGAGTGGATCGTGGAACGCACCGGTATCCGTGAGCGCCGTATTGCCGGTGCTGACGAGACCGTTGCCACCCTCTCTTACCAGGCCGCCCTGCGTGCCCTGGATGCAGCAGGTCTGACCGCTGCCGATCTCGATATGATAGTGCTGGCGACCACCAGTGCTGAAAATGCCTTCCCGGCTGCTGCCTGCGAGCTGCAGGGGCTGCTCGGCGTACCGGGCATTCCTGCCTTTGACGTGGCTGCAGCCTGCGCAGGTTTCACTTATGCGCTCTCCATTGCCGATCAGTTCGTCAAATCCGGCGCCGCCCGCCATGTGCTGGTTGTCGGGGCCGATGTGCTCTCCCGCATGTGCGATCCGCAAGATCGCGGCACCATCATCCTGTTTGGTGACGGGGCAGGGGCCGTGATTGTCGGTGCCAGCGAGACCCCGGGCATCCTCTCTACTCATCTTCATGCCGATGGCCGTTATGGCGAGCTGCTCAAGCTGCCTCATCCCCGTCGCGGCATGCCGGGTGCCGAGCTCGAAGCCTACATGTATATGAAGGGCAACGATGTCTTCAAGGTCGCGGTCACCCGTTTGAGCGAGATCGTCACCGAGACGTTGGCCGCTGCTGGCATCGAACCGAGCGAGTTGGACTGGCTGGTGCCGCATCAGGCCAACTTCCGCATCATCAGTGCCACCGCCAAGAAGCTGGGTATGAGCCTCGATAAAGTGGTGCTGACCCTCGACAAGCACGGCAATACCTCTGCCGCTTCTGTTCCGGTCGCCTTCGACGAAGGGGTGCGGGATGGCCGGATCAAACCGGGTCAGCTGGTACTGCTGGAAGCCTTTGGCGGCGGTTTTGCCTGGGGCTCGGCGCTGGTTCGACTCTGATCTTCGGCGGGATGGTGTCTCCATCATCCCGTCACCGATTTCATTTTTGTCTTATCTAAAAGGAATCAATGATGACCCAATTTGCCATTGCCTTCCCGGGACAAGGTTCCCAGTCCGTTGGCATGCTGGCCGAGCTGGCCGAACAACATGCCGTGATCAAGGAGACCTTCGCCGAGGCGAGTCAGGTGCTGGGTTATGACCTGTTTGCCCTGGTGATGGATGGTCCGGTTGAAGATCTGAACAAAACCTGGCGCACCCAGCCTGCGCTGCTGACAGCCTCTGTCGCCCTGTGGCGCCTGTGGCAACAGCAGGGTGGGGCAACGCCTGCTATGATGGCGGGTCACAGCCTGGGTGAGTACTCCGCGCTGGTTTGCAGCGGCGCACTCGATTTTGCCGATGCGGTCAAACTGGTCGAGCTGCGTGGTCTTGCCATGCAGGAAGCGGTACCGGAAGGCACCGGCGCCATGGCTGCTATCATCGGTCTGGATAACGAATCCATCGCAGCCAACTGCGAAAAAGCGGCACAAGGGCAGGTCGTCTCTCCGGTCAACTTCAACTCCCCGGGCCAGGTGGTTATCGCCGGTCACAAAGAGGCCGTTGAGCGCGCCAACGTGCTGATGAAAGAGTCGGGCGCCAAGCGTGCGCTGCCGCTGCCGGTCTCCGTGCCGTCTCACTGCGCACTGATGAAACCTGCCGCAGAAAAACTGGCAGCTGCGCTGGACGGGATCGAGATCAAGGTTCCAACCATAGCGGTCATCAATAATGTCGACGTATCCTGTGAACAGGATCCGGCCGCCATCAAGCAAGCGCTGGTACGTCAGCTGTTCAGCCCGGTTCGTTGGACCGAGACTGTCGAGCGGATGGCCAATGAGGGCGTTACCCTCGAGATCGAGATGGGACCGGGCAAAGTGTTGACCGGGCTCGCCAAGCGCATCGACAAGCGCGTGGAAGGTATTCACGCCAACGATGCCGCCTCTTTTGAGCAGGCGCTGGCCCAGATCAAGTAAACAGGAGCAAGTGATGAGCTTTACCGATAAGGTTGTGTTGGTGACTGGTGCCAGTCGTGGCATCGGCCGTGCGATTGCCGAAACATTCGTGGCCCGTGGTGCGAAAGTGGTCGGTACGGCGACCAGCGAGAGCGGTGCCGAGGCGATCAGCGCCTATCTGGGCGAGAATGGTTGCGGCATGGCACTGAACGTGACCAGCCAGGAATCCATCGAAGCCGTCTTCGCCGCCATCAAGGCGCGCTTTGGCGACATCGACATCCTGATCAACAACGCGGGTATCACCCGTGACAACCTGTTGATGCGGATGAAAGATGACGAGTGGAACGAGATCATCGATACGAATCTGACCTCGCTTTACCGTCTGAGCAAACCGGTGTTGCGTGCCATGATGAAGAAACGTCATGGTCGCATCATCAGCATTGGCTCCGTGGTGGGAACCATGGGCAATGCCGGTCAGGTCAACTATGCTGCCGCCAAGGCCGGTCTGGTTGGTTTTACCAAATCGTTGGCGCGGGAAGTGGCATCCCGTGGTATCACAGTGAACGCGGTTGCTCCTGGTTTCATCGAAACCGACATGACCCGTGCCCTGAATGACGATCAACGTGCCGGCATCATGAGTCAGGTGCCTGCCGCCCGTTTGGGTGACCCAAAAGAAATTGCCGCAGCTGTGGTATTCTTGGCTTCTGATGAAGCAGCCTATATCACTGGCGAAACCCTGCATGTTAATGGCGGGATGTACATGGTGTAATCAATTTGTCGTAAGATCTGTTCAAATTTGCGATAGTACGCCGAAGTTTGGCACATTTCGTGGTTTGACCAGCGGCAAGCTACTTGCAAACTCACGTCAATTGAATAAACTACCCCAACCAGACGCAAATAGCGTATTTTTAAAGGAAAATTCAGGTCATGAGCAACATCGAAGAACGCGTAAAGAAAATCATCATCGAACAACTGGGTGTTAAAGAGGAAGACGTTAAGAACGCTGCCTCCTTCGTCGACGACCTGGGCGCTGACTCTTTGGATACCGTTGAACTGGTAATGGCGCTGGAAGAAGAATTCGATACCGAAATTCCTGATGAAGAAGCCGAGAAGATCACCACTGTTCAAGCGGCTATCGACTACATCACCGCTAATCAGGAATAAGTTCCTGTTCTGAAAGAAGCGGCCCAAGGGCCGCTTCTTTTGTATTTGTTCCCTTTCAAAACACCTCTCGGAGACTACCTCAGTGTCAAAACGCAGAGTCGTGGTGACCGGCTTGGGGATGCTTTCCCCGGTGGGTAACACTGCCGAATCCAGCTGGCAAGCACTGCTCAACGGGCAGAGCGGCATTTCCCTTATCGAACACTTTGATGCCAGCGAGTTTGCAACCCGCTTCGCAGGTCTGGTCAAGGATTTCGATCCAGAGCAGTACGGTATCAACCGTAAAGACGCTCGCAAGATGGATCTCTTCATTCAATACGGCATCGCGGCCGGTATGCAGGCGCTGGATGATTCCGGCCTGACCATCAATGAAGAGAATGCCGAACGTGTCGGCGTGGCGATTGGCTCCGGTATCGGCGGTCTGGGTCTGATTGAACAGAACCACGAAAGCTTGGTCAATGGTGGCCCGCGCAAGATCAGTCCCTTCTTCGTTCCGTCCACCATCATCAATATGGTGTCCGGTCATCTCTCCATCATGAAAGGTCTGCAAGGGCCGAACATCGCCGTGACGACCGCCTGTACCACTGGTACCCATGCCATCGGCATGGCTGGCCGGATGATCGCTTACGGTGATGCCGACGTGATGGTCGCCGGCGGTGCCGAGAAAGCTTCCACCGCGATGGGGATGGGTGGTTTTGCTGCCGCCAAGGCACTCTCCAACCGCAACGACGAGCCGCAAAAAGCGAGCCGTCCGTGGGATAAGGATCGCGACGGTTTTGTGCTGGGTGACGGTGCCGGTGTCCTGGTACTGGAAGAGTACGAACACGCCAAGGCCCGTGGCGCCAAGATCTACGCCGAGCTGGTCGGTTTTGGCATGAGCGGTGACGCGTACCACATGACTGCGCCTCCCGCAGATGGCAACGGTGGCGCTCGTGCCATGAAAAATGCTATCAAGGATGCCGGCATTGCCCCCGAGCAGATTGGTTACATCAACGCGCACGGTACCTCCACCCCGCTGGGTGATGTGGCCGAGCTGCGTGGCATGAAGTCGGTGTTTGGTGAGCACGCTAAATCCCTGATGGTCAGCTCCACCAAGTCCATGACCGGTCACCTGTTGGGCGCCGCCGGTGCCATCGAGGCGATCATCACTGTGTTGGCCCTGCGTGATCAGGTGGCTCCGCCCACCATCAACCTGGACAACCCGGATGATGAGTGCGATCTGGATCTGGTACCCCATGTGGCCAAGCCAGGCAGCTTCGAGTACGCCCTTTCCAACTCGTTTGGTTTTGGCGGCACCAATGGCTCACTGATCTTCAAACGCGTATAATTTGCCGCAGGGCAAAGACACAGGCCCGATACTGCCGGTATCGGGCCTTTTTTATCGGAGGGATCCCTTTGCTTATCAATGGAATGAAGCTTGATACCATCTCGGCCCATGATCGGGGGCTGGCCTATGGTGACGGTCATTTCACCACCATGGCGGTCAGGGAGGGTCGCGTGTTGCAGTGGCCTGCGCATCTGGCACGGTTGCAGCTGGCCAACAACCGGCTGGGATTGGTTGAACCGGACTGGGATCTCTTGACCCGGGAGGTTGAAGAGATGGTGGCCGACCAGCCACAATGCGTGGCCAAGGTGATCCTGACCCGCGGCGAGGGGGGGCGGGGCTATGACGGCAGCGGATGTCAGCACACAACCCGGATTGTCACTCTGGCGCCATTTCCCACTCACTATGGCCAGTGGCAACAGGAGGGGATCGAGATGGTGGTGTGCCGCCAGCGGATCGGCGATGCCCCCATGCTGGCCGGGCTAAAAACCTTGAATCGTCTGGAGCAGGTATTGCTGAAAAGCGAACTTGTCAGCCGAAATGCAGTCGAAGGGATAGTGCTTAACAGTCGTGGTTTTCTGATTGAAGGGGTCAGTGCCAATCTGTTTTGGCGTCGGGGCAAGACGGTGTTTACGCCCGATCTCGCCTGCGGTGGTGTCGATGGTATCATGCGCCGCCAGGTGATGGCGATGTTGAAACAGATGAGTATTGAGTTGCGTGTGGTAGAGGCTCCGCTGGAGTCACTATGGCAGGCTGAAGAGGTGTGGCTCACCAATACCCTGATGGGGGTCGTGCCTGTCAATGGCATCGAGGATATTCACTATCCCCCAGCGGTATTGAGTCGCCGTTTACAGGAGCGTTTGGTCATTGAAGTTTAATCGGCTTTACACCCTGCTCGCGGGGGCGGCACTGACGGTAGCCGCTGCCGGGGGCTATGTACATTACAAATGGCAACAGGTAGAGACGCTCACCAACAAGGGGCCGACCCGGCTCTTTACGGTGGAGAAGGGCGCCCATGCGGCGCGCCTCATCGCCGAACTGGGGGAGGGGGAAACCAGCCCCTGGGCGGTGCGGCTCTGGCTGCGTGGCCATCCCGAACTGGTAGCGATCAAGTCGGGCACCTACGAAATCAAAGAAGGGGCTCCCCTCAAGGAGACCCTCTCTCTGTTCGCATCGGGCAAGGAGTTTCATTTCAGCCTCACCTTCGTCGAAGGTTCCCGCTTCGAGGATTGGCAGAAGCAGCTCTCCAGCGCCCCATATCTTGAGCGGTTGACCGTCGAGCAATCCGAAGCCGACCTGGCGCAGGAACTCGGCATCGAGAATGGTAAGCTGGAGGGGTGGTTTCTGCCGGAAACCTACGCCTATACCACCCATGCCAGCGATCTCTCGATCTTGCGTCGTGCCCATCAGGATATGGAGACTTTCCTGCAGCAGAGCTGGGAGAAACGTCAGGCCAACCTGCCGTACAAAACGCCCTATGAGGCGCTGATCATGGCCTCCATCATCGAGAAAGAGACCGGCCAGCCGGACGAGCGGGCGCAGATCGCCTCGGTGTTTGTCAATCGTCTGCGTCTGGGCATGAAGTTGCAAACCGATCCCACCGTCATTTACGGGGTGAAAGATCGCTATGATGGCAACATTCGCCGCAGCGATCTGACCGACAAGAACCCCTACAACACCTATGTGATCGATGGTCTGCCGCCCACGCCTATTGCCATGCCGGGCAAGGCCTCCATCGAAGCTGCGCTTAACCCCAAATCGACCGACTATCTCTATTTTGTCGCCAAGGGGGGCGGTGCCCACTATTTCTCCAAGACCCTCGACGAACACAATCGGGCGGTTCGCGAATACATATTGAAGAAACCTTAATGTCTAAATTTATTGTGATCGAAGGATTGGAAGGGGCAGGGAAGAGCTCGGCCGTGCGTTATGTGACCGACTATCTGCAGCGCCACGGCATCAACCGGATCGAGTGCACCCGCGAGCCGGGTGGTACACCGCTGGCCGAGCGGATGCGGGCCATCGTCAAAGAGGTGCACGACGAGCGACTCACCATCGAGGCGGAACTGCTGCTGATGTACGCCTCCCGGGTACAACTGGTGGAGACCCGCATCAAGCCGGCACTGGCCAACGGTGTCTGGGTGGTGGGAGATCGCCACGATCTCTCCTCCCAGGCCTATCAGGGTGGCGGCCGTGGTATCGATGCCCAGCTTATCGGAGCCATCAAGCAGGCGGTGCTCGGCAACTTCAAGCCGGATCTCACCCTCTATCTCGATATCGATCCCGCCCTTGGCTTGCAGCGCGCCCGCCATCGTGGCGAGCTGGATCGCATCGAACTGGAGCAACTGAGCTTCTTCGAGCGTACCCGAACTCGTTATCTCGAACTGGCCGCCAAGGATGATTCCATTGTGGTGATCGATGCGGCGCAAACGCCGGAACAGGTCAAAGCTGCCATCGAGCGTGCATTGGATCACTATCTGTCGAACGAGCCGCTATGTATCCCTGGCTGATCCCCGACTGGCATGCCCTGAGCCAGACGGCCCAGTCCGGTCGTCTAGGCCACGCTTGGTTGTTGCTCGGCGATCCCGGGCTTGGCAAGGAGCAGCTGGCCGAGCGGCTGGCGCGTTTACACCTTTGCCAGCAACCGGATCGCGGAGAGCCGTGCGGCCACTGCCACTCTTGCCAGCTGTTTGACAAGGGCAACCACCCGGATCTCGGCACCATAACGCGCGACAGCAAGACCATCGGGGTGGAGGCCATTCGCGAGATCTGCACCCGGCTGCAGGGCTCTGCCCAGCTCGGCCGTGGCAAGGTGGTGATCATTCCAGATGCGGAGCGGATGACCGAATCGGCGGCCAATGCCCTGCTGAAAACCCTGGAAGAGCCGGCCGGCGACAGCCTGCTGATCCTCATCGCCTCCCAGGTTTCCCGGTTGCTTCCCACCATTCTCAGTCGCTGTCACAAACATGTCTGCCAGTTGCCAGCAGAAGGTGAGACGGTGCGCTGGTTGGCCGAGCAGGGTCATCAGGCCACTCTGGCTCAGGTGCGGATCTGTCAGGGGGCTCCGCTGCGGGTACTCGACTATATCGAGCAGCAACAGGACGGTACTCGTCGCGAACTGCTGGAACAGTTTGTCGCCCTGAGTCAAAGTCCGGTCAAGGCGACGGCTTTGTGCAGCCAGCTTGGTCAGGAGACGCAGGTCAGGTTGCACTGGTTGCAGCTCTTCTTGTGCGATGCCCTGAAAACCCAGGCCGGATGTGGTCACCATCAGTTGGCAATGCCGGATCTGGCAATCTTGAGTCAGCGGTTGGCGGAGCAGCACTCCAGCGAAAAATTGCTGGAAGCAGAACAAGGTCTGGTTGCCCTCAAGGCCGCTTGCCAGCCGGGGCAGCTCTCCAATCCCACCATCCATTTGATGAACTGGCTCAGTCGCTGGTTATAAGTACCGACAAGCAGAAAGGTTGTATATGTTACTCGTTGATTCCCACTGTCATCTCGATCGCCTCAGCTATGGCAGCAAGCAGACCAGCATGGCCGATGTACTTGCCAAGGCCGCGAAACTGGACGTGGGATATTTTCTCTGTGTCAGTGTGACTCAGGCACAGTTCCCGACCATGCTCGAGGCGATCGCTCCCTATCCCCAGGTATTTGCCTCTTGCGGGGTACATCCGCTCAATCAGGAACCCGGTGTCGATGCCGAGTTGCTGCTCAAGCAAGCTGCCGATCCACGTGTGGTGGCCATCGGTGAGACCGGTCTCGATTACTTTTACTCCCCCGAGAACAAGGAAGTGCAGCAAGCCTCTTTCCGTGAACATATCCGGGTTGCCCGCGCGCTGAACAAGCCGCTGATCATCCATACCCGCGATGCCCAACAGGATACCTTGCAGATCATGCGTGAAGAGGGAGCAGATCAGGTCGGCGGTGTGCTGCACTGCTTCACCGAGTCTCTCGAGATGGCGCAAGCGGCGATGGCAATGGGGTTCTATATCTCCATCTCCGGGATCGCCACCTTCAAAAATGCGTCTGCACTGCAAGAGGTGGTCAAGGCACTTCCCCTCGACAGATTGCTGGTCGAAACCGACTCGCCCTATCTTGCCCCCGTGCCGCATCGGGGGAGGGAGAACGAACCCGCCTTTGTGCGAGACGTTGCGCAGTTTATTGCCGATCTGCGTCAGATTCCGCTTAATGAATTGGCAGAAGCCACCAGCCAGAATTTCTTTGCACTATTCAAACTGGCGAAAAAATAATCCCAAAGCCCCGTTGCTCGGGGCTTTTATATTTTTCAAATACCAAGCTGATTACCCACCTGAATATAAACACCGAGCTGCGTTATCTCTCACGTTTTCCTACCAATTTTACTTTTTCGTTTCTGCTAAACCTGGTTGAATGATATTCCGATGTTTCTTTTGTTCAGCGTGGTCAAAGGGTATTGAAATAAGATGTCCTAAGTATCGATAATATTCATTATCGATACTTGATGTGTGTGGAAGATCCTGTAAGATCCTCTCAAACTTCATATGAATCATAGAGTTCTGTGACATACCCAACCTTGTCCAATCCGGCTCATCAGTCACTGCAGACTGTTTTCGATGCGCAGCTAAATAGTCGGGCACGCCGCTTTTTGCGCAGTGCAAAAGCGGATTCCACCCTCAATGCCTATCAGGCGGATACCCGTATTTTTGTCTTCTGGTGCCAATTGCACGGGCTGGATCCACTGCAAACCACCCATCACGACATCATGAATTTTCTCGCAGATCAGGCTGACGGCGTATTGGCCGACTGGGTATGGCTGGATAAAGAGGAGGGAAAAGGGGAGCTGCGCAACGGTGAACCTCGTAAACCGGCAACCCTGGTGAGACGGCTTGCCGGGATCCGTTATGCCTTCAAGCAGAAAGGAATTCACCCCTTGCCCACCGAACATCCCGAAATCAAGGAGATGATGCGCGGTATTGTCAGGTTGGGTGATAACCGCAAGCGCAAAACCGGTGCCCTGACGCTGCAGCCTTTGACCCAGGTGCTGGATGGCATCGACACCAGTGACCTCGCGGGTTTGCGTGATCACACCCTGCTACTGCTGATGTTCAGTGGCGCCTTGCGTCGTTCGGAAGCGGCCCGAATTGAGGTGAGCGATCTCGATTTTGTGGGGCAGGGGATCCGCCTTCGCCTCAAACCGAGCAAACATCAGCTGCATGAAACCGAGATCGCCCTGATCCCGGGCAAACACTATTGCCCCGTGTCGGCACTGCAAAAATGGCTACACAAAAGCCGGATCAGCGAGGGGCCGCTGTTTCGACGCATGAATCGTTGGGGGCAACTGATGGCCGAACCGCTCGGCCCTCAGGGCATCAATTTGATGATCAAGCGGCGAACCGGTCAAACCATTGACGATCTCTACGTCAGTGGCCATAGCCTGCGCCGTGGATTTATCACCTCGGCGGTGACTGCCGGCAAGCCGATGAACAAGATCATCGAGGTGACGCGCCACAAGGATATGCGAACCCTGCAGGAGTACTTCGATGACGCCCATAAATTTTCCGATCATGCCCTTGATGGCTTGCTTTGACACAACTGCGTCACTTCATTTTTTATGTTAAATGATATCTTGTTGATCTGATGATATATTTGCCGTGCAGCCAGTAGCCCAAAGGGGAAGGGCCATCTTCCTATGGATAATGGCATGTGATGAGAGATAACAAATCCGGAAATGGAACATCGCAAGGACATATGAGCCAAGAAATGACAGTGCGTGAAGAGCAAGAGGCGGTGCCCCAAAACAATGCCGAGCGGCAGCGCCAACATGTAAAACGCAAGCAGGAGACCCATACCCGGCTGCAATGCTGGATCAGCAATCGCCACGCCGAACGATTGGCTGCTCTGGGTCTTCATCTCGAAGACAGTCAGGCATCACTCATCGAGCAGGCGATCGATCTGCTCTACCAACATGAGCTGGGTAGAGAACCTCCGTTTGAAAACAGAGTCGCCACACAGGTCGAAGAGACAGTTGAATAGACACAAGAGTGAAGAAACGGCGATACATGAAGAGATAAAAAAAGCCAGGTACGAATTCCTTGTACCTGGCATAGGGGAATTGGCTCCTTGCAGAGCCGTGCGCTAACTGGTGTTCGGATTGCCTTAAGCTTAGACAAGGCTCAAGGCTTTTCAAGATCCGAAGAAAAGTTCAACCAGAGTGTGGGTATTTCAGACTCGTTCAAGTGCTTATGCACCGAACGGCCCACTACGCATTGAACAGATTGTTGTCACGCACCAGCTCGCGGGGGAGGGCATTCTTGACCCGACTACCCACCCATTTCCCCATCCCCAGGGTATGTCCCTGATAGCGGACGATCACCTCGCCAGTGCCCGCATCCTGTTCTGGCCAGACGTCCCGCCCCATCATGAATTCCCGCGCATTGGCGCTATCAAGCTCAACCACGCCCTTGCTCGCTTTATCGCCATAGGCCAGTGCCCACTCATGAGTTAGGCGATAACCTTTCTTGAAGGTCTCGGCCAACTTGATGCCGATGCGATCGAAGCGCAGCTTGCCCTGCACCTGATCAAACAGCTGGGGGAAGAGCCAGATCTCGTCATTGCGGCCAAACAGTTGACCCTGCGGTGCCACCCCGAAGTTGGCTTCGATCTCGCGCAACATGGGTTCCGCCTCTTTGGCAGGAAGCGGCGCAAAAGGGAATTTACCCAGCTTGCCAGGCTTGAACATGGTGTTGGGCACCGAGTGATGCTTGCGCAATCTGGCGACGAAAAAGCCTTCACTATCGAAGATCTGGGGCCAAACGTGCAGGTATCCTTCGTATGTACAGGCCTGCTCTGCATGGGGGAACAGGTCTGCCAGCGAGTCAAAACTCAAGGCATCGCCAAACTTGTCCAGCAGGGATTGGCAGACCGCCTGATTCTCCTGTTCACTCAAGGTACAGGTGGAGTAGACCAGTACGCCACCCGGTTTCAAGGCATGGAAGGCACTCTCCAGCAGCCCCTGCTGCACCGCCGCGATCTCGTCGATGCTCTCGATACTCCAGTTGCGCAGTGCATCTTCATCCTTGCGCACCGTACCTTCACCGGAGCAGGGGGCATCGAGCAGGATGGCGTCGAAGGTCTCCGGCAACCACTGGCCAAATACCTTGGCATCAAAATGGGTCATCCCCACATTGGTCACGCCGCAGCGCTGGATATTGGCGCTAAGCACTTTCAACCGGCTGCTGGAAAACTCGTTGGCAACCAGCATTCCCTGATTGTTCATCAGAGCCGCGATCTGGGTGGTCTTGGAGCCGGGGGCCGCCGCCGCATCCAGCAACATGCCATCCGCTTTGATCTTGTCGCTGGCAAAGAGTGCCGTCACCGGCAGCATGGAGCTCGCTTCCTGAATGTAGAAGAGCCCGCTCAAGTGCTCGGCGGTGTTGCCAAGGGGGACAGTTTCATCGCTGCGGGTCAGCCAGAAGCCGGTATCACACCAGGGCACAGGGTCGAGCTGCCAACCCAGTGGCTCCATCAGGGCGACGAAATCCGAGACGGCTATCTTCAAGGTGTTGACCCGAATGCTGCGGCGCAGCGGACGTCGACAACTGGCCACAAAGTCTTCCATCGAGAGATGGGCCGGCATGATGGCCGCAATGTGGCGTAAAAAGTAATCGGGAAGGAAGGTGTTGTCGTGCACTGTGCCGTCTCGTTGACCGAAAAAGAGGGGCGATATCCTACCACAAGGCTAAGAATATTCTGAATCTGAACCCTATCAACAAGCACCGGAATATAAAAAAGCCCGGCACAGTGCCGGGCTTTGATGAGATACAAAGGGAAGAGATCAGGGTTGGATACGCGGACTCCACTCCAGCCACTCTTTCTCGGCCTTGCCGTAGAGCGGATAGCTGTGTCCTGCCTTGACGGTTGGACCCATTTCTCTCTCCGGCGTATTGAAAGCAATGCCGCCAGCCAGCAGGCTCTGCACCGTCTCCACTTCGATGGTGCCGCCGGTCAGCCCGATATCCGCCTTGACCCCGGAGACATTCCAGAAACGGGAGTTGGCCCGCACCAAATGGGCATACTCCTGATCCACGTTAACGTCGATCAGCACCTCGCTACCATCCCGAGCCAGCGCCACCTTGGTGACACTGCCCACAACCATCTTGCGAAACAGCAGCGGGCTGCCGACGCTAAGGCCATTGACGGAGGGGCTCTTGAGGGTCAGGGCCAGACCCACCGGGCCGACCTGACTCAAGGGGAAGCGATTTTTGCCAGCGCCTTTACCGGGTTGTGCCTCTACAAACGCCCCCTTGATCAGGGTGTCGAGGTGAGCGACACCGCCCAGCCCCAGCTTGGCCTGCACCAGAGTAAAGCGGGCACCGGACTGCAGGAAACGCTCGGCATAGTGGCCATCTAGTTCGGCCTTAAAGATCACCTGACCCAGAGACGGCTCCAGCTCGATCTCTTCAATTTTGCCGATATCGACCCCACGATAGCGGATCGGGCTGCCAATCCCGAGCCCCGGATTGCTCTCTGCCACCAGTGACAGCTGGCGCACCTTGGCCTTGGCTTGCTCCCTGGAATCGAACAGTTGATGGCTGCTGCGGCCATTGGCCAACCGATCGAACTCGATGGCGCCGCGCAGCAGGGTACCGAGGTTGCCCACCTTGACCTGCACCCCATCGACCCGCACCTTGGTGTCGATGGCCGGTTTTTTCCAGAATTGGGGTTGCTGGGCGAGGAGGGGAGCATAGACTCCATCAATCTCGAGTTCGATCTCGACCCCCTCTTTGGCGGCGCGCAGCTGTTTGACCTTGCCCGCTTCCAGCCCCAGATAAAGCACTGGCGAGCCAATGCCAATGCCATCGGCCTGATCTGCTTTGAGCAACCAGCGCTGCGGCTTGGCATCACGGGTGCCGAGCAGTGCCAGCTCCTGACTCGGGTAGAGACGATTAATCCGCTCGCCACTGCTGGCTTGCACCAGCTTGATCCCGCCCCCCAGCCAGGCACTGGCCGGACTGGTTTCTACTTTGATGCCACTCAGATCGGCATCAATCTGCAACGGGGCGGCGCGATAGAAGCGAGCACGATTGAGCAGATGGCCATAATTTGGCGCCATCACCAGCTCGATGCTGGCATTGCCACGCGTATCCAGGATGAGCTGGCTGATGCGGCCTACCTGCAATCCCTTGTACCAGATAGGTGCATCCTGATTGAGCCCCGCCAGATCGTCGGCCTGCAGCGTCACTTTGGTGCCGCTCTGGGGGGCGCGATCGGTCAGGGTCATCTTCTGTGCCGGTTTGCCCACCACATAGTCGAGACGAATGGCAGGGCCTGAGAGCAGGCGATCTGCATGCTGCACGCCGGTCGCGGAGAGGGAGACGCTCTCCCACACCAGTTGACTCTTGTCGGTAATGCGATAAGCCTGCTCCGGGTTGATCAGCGCTGTGACCATCCGGCCTTTATCGGTAAGCCGAATGGGGTCGATACGACCGATCTCGATCCCCTCATAGAGGATGGGCATCCCCTCCTTGACCGGAAGATCGCCAGCCGCAATGTCGATACGCTCGCCGCGCGCCGCTTCCGCCAGCCCTTTATAAAGGACGAAAGTCTGTCCCTTCTCAGGTTCCGGTGAATCTTTGGGCGAGTCAAAGGCAATGCCGCCACTCAGGATGGAGGTGAGGCTGCCAGCCTCCACGCTCACCCCGGCCAGACTGAAGGAGCCCTTGATGCCGCTGATATTCCAGAAGCGGGTATCGGCTTTGACCAGATGTTCGAAACGTGGCTCGATCACCAGATCCAGAATGACGTTCTGGTTGTCCTGACCCAGACGGGTATTGATGACGCTGCCCACCTCGATACCGCGGAAATAGAGCTTGGCGCCAATCCCAACCGAACCCAGCGAATCGGCGGTCAGGTGCAGCATGCGCCCCTGAGCCTGATAGCCGGGAGGAGGGCCCTCCAGTGCATCGAAGGTCTCCTCCAGCGGATTGCTTTCACGCCCCGGTTGCAGGTTGATGTAGTTGCCGGAGACCAGGGTATCGAGGCCGGAGATCTCGGTGAGCGACGCCTTGGGGCTCACCAGCCAGAAGTCGGATCCCTTGCGGATAAGCGGTCTGGCACGGCTGTCAATCTTGGCCATCACCGCAATCTTGCGGCCATCTTCAGCCAGCTCCAGCTCTTGCACCACGCCGATGGCCACCCCCTGATAACGAACCTGGGTTTTACCCGGCAAGATGCCGTTGCCCTGGGCAAAGTTGATCTGGATAAGCTGGCCACGGCTCAATACCTGCTGATAGAGAAAGCCACCCGCCAGCAGCAGGGCTATCAGGGGTAACAGCCAGACCGGCGATAACCAGCGACGCTTTTCGATGACGGGTTCAGCCCCGATCATAGTGACTCCTTATTGGCTGGATTAAACAGCACATCAGACTAAAACAGAGAAATCATCAACGGGCCGCCTTGTCCCACAGTAAACGGGTATCGAGCATGCGGGCCGACATCATGGTCAGCACCACCACACCGGCAAAGGCGGTGGCTCCGGGGCCTGCGCGGACACTCAGCAGCACACCCCGATCGACCAGCGCCACCATTAGCGAAATCACGAACAGGTCCAGCATCGACCAGCGACCGATAAAATCGATCACCCGATACATCACCAGCTGGCGCTTGCGCCGCACCGGTTTGGCCCGCTGCAACTGCCAGCAGATCCAGCCCAGCCCCAATATTTTGCCCACTGGCACCAGTATGCTGGCGGTGAGGACTATGGTGGCAATCCCGCTCATTTTGCTGCGATAGAGCATCATGATACCGCTGAAGATGGTATCTGACTGTAGCAACCCCTTGTTGTAGAAGTGGGTGATGGGCAGCAGATTGGCTGGCAGCAACATGAAGGTGGCAAGCGCCAGCAAGCCCCACGACCAGGCAAGGGAGCGGGGGATGCGCACCTGCAGCTTGCTGCTGCAACGGGGGCAGACAGCCCCGGCTTGATAGCGCACCAGCAGACCGCAGGTATGGCAGCGGCAGAGCCCCATCTCACGGGCGCTGGTCATGTTCCGGCTCCTTTAACGGGATCCGCGCCCAGTAGGGGGCGGGGTCAAACAGGATCAGCAGGGTCATGTTGAGCAGCATCAAAATACCGAGGCTGAGCAACCCGCCACCGAGGCGCACATCGGCGATGTCGATCAGTTTGAACAGGGCAACCAGCAGGCTGACGATATAGACCTCCAGCATGGCCCAGTGGCGAAACACCTCGACCAGCTTCAAAGTGACGGGAAGAATGTGCCAACGTTTGGCCAGACCCGAAGCCAGCACAAAGATCCCCGCCAATAATCCCACTGGCGCCAACACGGCGCACCAGAGCACCAGGCTGGCCACCCACCATTCGCCCTCGCCAAACAGCACCAGAATACCGCGCAGCAGGTCGGCGTCGGTATTGACCCCAGCCAGGCGCAGATAGATCAGCGGTTCAAAAAAGGCGGAGGGCAGCAGCAGAAATCCGGTGATGGTCAGGGCCATCAACTGGGAGGGACGAAAGGCATAACGGCCATAGAGATGTTGGTGACAACGCGGGCAGTGGGCATGGCGACGCAGCGGCAGTGCTTTGCGCTGGATCAGCAAGTCGCACGCCGGACAGACAATCACGGAACCGGGCTCCATCATACAATTCAACCTGTTGAAGGAATTGGTGAAATTTACCCTAAAACCGGTTTCCTGTCTTGCCTGCGGCCAGAATGTTACGAAAGTATAATTGACGTTAACGTAAACGTGATATTAGATAGCCAGACTAGACAGGTGAAAGGAGTCATGATGTCCAGTTTGTCCCCCTCGGCAGGCCTGCGCTTTCGCACCGCCCTTGCCAATGAACATCCCCTGCAGATCGTCGGCACCATCAATGCCTATATGGCGCTGATGGCCGAGCGCAGCGGTTTTCAAGCTATTTATCTTTCAGGTGCCGGAGTGGCCAATGCCTCCTACGGCTTGCCGGATCTCGGTATGACCTCCCTCAACGACGTGCTGATCGATGCCGAACGGATAACTGCTGCGACCCGTGTGCCGCTGTTGGTCGATATCGATACCGGCTGGGGCGGGGCATTCAATATCGCCCGCACCATTCGCGCGTTCGAGCGAGCCGGGGTTGCCGCCGTCCATATGGAAGATCAGGTGGCCCAAAAGCGCTGCGGCCACCGTCCCAACAAGGCGGTGGTCACGCTGGAGGAGATGTGCGATCGCATCAAGGCAGCAGTGGATGCCCGCGAGAATAGCGAGTTCGTCATTATGGCCCGCACCGATGCACTGGCGGTGGAGGGGATGGAGTCTGCTCTTGAACGCACCGCTGCCTATGTGGCCGCCGGTGCCGACATGATCTTCGCCGAAGCGGTGACCGAGCTTGCCCAGTACGACCAGTTCAAGCTGGCGGCCAAAGTGCCGATCCTCGCCAACATGACCGAGTTCGGCAAAACCGAGCTGTTTGACAAAGAGCAACTGGCCGCCTACGGGGTCGACATGGTGCTCTACCCCTTAAGTGCCAACCGAGCAGCCAATCAGGCCGCCCTCAACGTCTATCACCATATTCGCCAGGATGGCCATCAACGGGCCGTCGTGGAGACCATGCAGACCCGGGAGTCGCTCTACGACTTCCTCGGATATCACCACTACGAGCAGACACTGGATCGTCTGTTTACAGCCAAGGAATAGGAGGCAGCTTATGGGACAGCAAAAACCGTTGGGCGGGGCCGGTCTGCGCGGTCAAAGCGCAGGGGAGACCAGTATCTGCACCGTGGGCAAGAGCGGCACTGGTCTTACCTATCGCGGCTATGACATCAAGGAGCTGGCCGACAGCGCTCAGTTCGAGGAGGTCGCCTATCTGCTGCTCAAGGGGGAATTGCCCGGTGAGCAGCAGCTTGACGCCTACAAGCGCGAACTGCGTCGCCTGCGCACCTTGCCCCTGCCGCTGCTGGAGGTACTGGAGCGCATTCCCGCCGATGCCCATCCCATGGATGTGCTGCGCACTGGCTGCTCCATGCTCGGCGATCTGGAGCCGGAAGATGGCTTCGAGCATGAGCATGAAGTGGCGGATCGGCTGCTGGCCGCCTTTCCGGGCATTCTGATCTACTGGTACAAGTTCAGTCACGAGGGCGTTCGCATCGCCCTAGATACCGATGAAGAGTGTATCGGTGGCCATTTCCTCGCGCTGCTGCACCAGAAAGCGCCGAGCGAGCTGGAGCGTCGGGTGATGCATGTCTCCCTCATCCTCTACGCCGAGCATGAGTTCAACGCCTCCACCTTTGCGGCGCGGGTTTGCGCCTCGACGCTCTCTGACATGTTCTCCTGTATCACCGCCGCCATCGGCACCTTGCGTGGCCCACTCCACGGCGGTGCCAACGAGGCGGCCATGGCGATGATTGAAGATTGGCAAGACGAGGCGCAGGCAAGGCGCGAACTGCTGGCCAAGCTGGCGGCCAAGGAGAAGATCATGGGCTTTGGCCACGCCATCTACCGCACTTCTGATCCGCGCAACGTCATCATCAAGGAGTGGTCGGCCAAGCTTGCCGAGGCGGTGGGTGATGATCGCCTCTATCGCGTCTCCTGCGAGGCGGAGAAGGTGATGTGGGAAGAAAAAGAGCTCTTTCCCAACGCCGACTTCTTCCATGCCAGCGCTTATCACTACATGGGGATCCCGACCAAGCTGTTCACGCCTATCTTCGTCTGCTCGCGGGTCACCGGCTGGTGCGCCCACGTGATGGAGCAACGCGAACACAACCGGATCATCCGCCCGAGCGCCGATTATGTCGGCCCGGCCCCCCGTCACTTTGTCTCCCTACAACAACGATAAGGAAATCACGATGTCCGCCAACGTCGACGTCAACCACAGACCCGAACCCGATCAGGTGCTGGTCGATATTGCAGAATACGTCTGCAACCACCCCATGACCAGCGAGGCGGCCTTCGACACCGCCCGCTACTGCCTGATGGACACCCTTGGCTGTGGCCTGCTGGCCCTGCGCTTTCCGGAGTGTACCAAACACCTTGGCCCCATCGTCCCCGGTACACTGGTACCCCACGGCGCCCGGGTGCCCGGTACCCAGCTCTGCCTCGATCCGGTCAAGGCGGCCTGGGATATCGGCGCCATCATCCGCTGGCTCGATTACAACGACACTTGGCTAGCCGCCGAGTGGGGTCACCCATCCGACAATCTGGGCGGCATTCTCGCCACTGCCGATTGGCTCTCCCGTACTCGCGTGGCAGAGGGCAAGGCACCGCTCACCATGGCTGATGTGCTGGTGGCCATGGTCAAAGCCCACGAAATTCAGGGGGTGCTGGCGCTGGAGAACTCCTTCAATCGGGTCGGTCTCGATCACGTGGTACTGGTCAAGGTCGCCAGTACCGCCGTGGTGACTCATATGCTTGGCGGCACCCGCGATCAGGTAATCGATGCGGTATCCCAGGCCTGGGTCGATGGCCAGAGCCTGCGTACCTACCGCCATGCCCCCAATGCGGGGTCGCGCAAAAGCTGGGCGGCGGGGGATGCCACCTCTCGCGCGGTGCGCCTCGCCCTTATCACCATGAGCGGCGAGATGGGCTATCCAGGCGTACTGAGCGCGCCCAAGTGGGGTTTCTACGACGTGCTGTTCAAGGGCAATCAGTTCGCCCTGCATCAAGGGTACGGCAGCTATGTGATGGAAAACGTGCTGTTCAAGATCTCCTATCCCGCCGAGTTCCATGCCCAGACCGCGGTAGAGTGCGCCATGAAGCTGCACGGTCAGGTGAAGGGGCGGCTCGACGAGATAGACCGTATCGAGCTCACCACCCATGAGTCGGCCATTCGCATCATCAGCAAGGTCGGCGCCCTCAACAACCCGGCCGATCGGGATCACTGCCTGCAGTACATGGTGGCGGTGCCGCTCATCTTCGGTCGCCTGATCGCCGAGGATTACGAGGACGATGTTGCCGCCGATCCCCGCATCGACGCGCTACGCGGCAAGATGGTGGTACAGGAGGACAAGCGTTACAGCCGCGAATATCTGGAGGCGGACAAGCGCTCCATTGCCAACGCCATCCAGATCTTCTTCAAGGACGGCACTCACACCGCCAAAGTGGAGGTGGAGTACCCGGTCGGCCATCGTCGCCGTCGGGAGGAGGGGATCCCGCTGCTGGTGGAGAAATTCCAGCACAATCTGGCCACCCGCTTCCCGGCCAAACGGGTCAACGACATTCTGGCCCTTTGTCAGGATGGGTCACGGCTTGCCGCCACCCCGGTACACGCCTTTATGGATCTGCTGGTGATCTGACCGATATCTACCGGCAAACAGTGATAAACGAAAAGCGGGCTCATCGGCCCGCTTTGTTATTCCGGCGGCTGCTCCCTCGATAAGCCTTACTCAAGCGCACTGCTGTCGCCGTTAAAGAGCGCCGTCATGATCGCCGTCTCACGACTGGCGATGGTCTCGAGGAACTCGTTGGCACGCCCCATCTGATGACACACCTGATAGCCGCGCTCGACAAAGGAGAAGAGCTCGCCCAGCCCCGCCAGATGGGCGGGCCCTGACACCAGCTTGAGGGTTGCCCCCACCAGCGGCTTTCTCGCCAGTCTGTCCAGCGTCATGCCAAGCTCGCTCACCAACGCAATCTGATGTTCCCGGCGCGCCTGTTCACCCACGGCACGATAGGCGATGGTGTAGTGGTCCGGCGTGATGGGATCAATGCCATCAATGCGCCGCAGCGCCACCACCATCAGGTAATCCAGCTCTTCGGAGAGGGCATCAAGCTCGATCGCCTGCGCCAGCACCTTGAGGCCGGACTCCGGCAACAGTCGCTCGGCGGTCGGTATCACCCGCATCACGTCCGCATCGCGGCGGGCGCAATCCCCGGGGCCATAGAGATCGGTCAGGAAAAACTCGGCGGCAGGGCCATAGCGGTCACTCTCCAGCAGATCACGATGGGTTCGCCCCAACCGGTCGGCCTGCCACTGGCGTAGCCGATCCCGATCCTGCTGATCTTCCGGGTGGGCACGCATCTGCTCGCGCAAGGCTGCAACCCGCTTGAGCTGGCGGTATAGCCGACCCAGGGTGCTATCGTCGTCGTGGGCATGTTCTTGATGCGTCATCTACAGCTCTCTGGCCTTGGGCCCATTGATGGGGATTCGGTGATACGAAGATACAAGTGAATGAAAAACAAGCAGCTTTTGCTGACCGTTCCGTGACAAGTGTAGCGCGCACGGGGGAGGGAATAAATGCCATGTCCCGCTGATGGCCTGCATCCCTCTCGACTCTGTTAAGTGAGTCCCATTTATGTGAACCATCCTTTCATTTGTTGTGAACATGTGTTTAATATCAATAACTAACTTATGACCCAGAGTAACGACCATGTTCTTCAACTCGCTCGCTGGCAGCAGCGCACTCTCTATCATTCAGATCAGCCGTCAGCATCCGCTGGGACTGGCCGCCGCCCGGATCGCGGCCGAAGCCATCGCTGCGGACATGAGCGAGAGCTATCAACTCGATTGCGAATGGGCAGATGAAGAGGAGACCGAACTACACTTTCGCGGCTCAGGGGTACATGGCACTCTCACCCTGGACGAAGATACCCTGGAACTGGAAGTGCATCTTGGTTTGATACTGTTGCCAGTACGCAGCGTACTGGAGCAAGAGATCCTCGATTATGTCGACAATCGCTTACCTTGCCCCAAACGTGTTTGAATCTCTTCGTTGCACTGGTTTTAAATAAACCAGCTGTAAACGATGGCTGTTTAAAATAAGTTGGCAAGCCATATGGTTTGTCAGATTTATTATTCGGCAAGGTCTCGATTCTATTTTGTAAGTAATCTTTCATCTTTATTTCATATTTCGAGTCGGCACTCATTAAAGTCATTCTGATTGCATCAAGCCTTCATCCGGATATGAGGGCAGAAGCAATTTGCCGCCTCGGTAAATTCATTTTGTAGGGAAACAACCATGCCACTGAGTGAATTTATCTCCTGCGTCGATACCGCCTGGTTACGCATGGACAGACCCAACAACCTGATGCAGATCATCGGTGTCCTGATGTTTGAAGGAGAGCTTGATGAAACGCGTCTGCGGGCCGGATTATACCACACCATTTCGGTGCAACCCCGCTTCCATCAGCGGGCCGTGCTGGAGGGGGGCTCCTACTACTGGCGTCATGATCCCGATTTCGATCTCGATCAGCACCTCAAGCGAGTGATCCTGCCGGGTGAAGCAGGCAAGCTGGAGCTGGAGAAGCTGGTGGCCGATCTCGCCTCGACGCCGCTCAACCACCAGCGCCCCCTGTGGGATATGCACCTGACCGACACGTCGCTGGGTGGGCAAGCGCTGGTGGTGCGCATTCACCACGCCATGGGCGACGGCTTCTCGCTGGTTCGGGCCATGCTGACCATGATGGATAACACACCGGAAGGGGCGCCGCGACCACCGTCACCGGAACCACTGGATGACAGCGATGACGAGGATGAGGAGGATTGCCACCAGGGCAGCCGTCTGGTGCGGGCCGGTCTCAAGCTGACCGGTAGCCTCTGGTCCAAATATGTCGAAGTGGTCACCCATCCCACCAAGGCGGTGGATTACCTCAAGACCGGGCGGGATGTGGCGAGCGAGCTGTGCAATATCGCCACCCTCGGTGATGATTCACCCTGCCGCCTGCGTGGCAAGACTACCAGCACCAAGCGGGTGGCCTGGTCGGAGCAAATTGATCTGCCGGATATCAAGGCAGTGGGCAAGGTTCTGGGCTGCTCGGTCAACGATCTGCTGATCGCCGCCACCGCAGGGGCGTTTCGCCACTACCTGCAGGAGAAAGGGGATGATGCCAATAAGGTCAAGATCCGCGCCCTGGTGCCAGTCAATATGCGTGCGCCGGATGATGAGGGGGCACTTGGCAACCGCTTCGGGCTGGTGGCCCTGGACTTGCCACTGGATGTTGAACACCCGTTGCAGCGGCTCTATACCGTACGTGACCGGATGCAGGCGCTGCGCACCTCGCTGCAACCCGTGGTGGTGCTCAACCTGTTACATGCCCTTGGCATGGCCCCCAATGCGGTGCAGCAGCAGGCCGTCGAGCTGCTCACGGCCAAGGCCAGCGCGGTGATAACTAACGTGCCTGGCCCGCAGCAGACCCTCTATCTGGCCGGTGCAAGACTGCGTCAGCCGCTGTTCTGGGTGCCACAATCGGGGGATATCGGCGTCGGCGTCTCCATCCTCTCTTACGATCACAAGGTGCAGCTGGGCCTTATCACCGACAAGAAGCTGGTACCGGATCCGGATCGGGTGGTCGAGCGGTTTGCAGTGGAGTTCGAGCAACTGCTGTTGCTGGTGCTGATGGAACCGGAGCTGCTGTTTGACCCCAACGGGCTGGATGCGCTGCTCGGTTGAGCGAGCATTTGAGCGACCAGTGACAGCGTAGCCAACCGGACTGCACCCATCATAAAAGAGGCCAACCCGCGGGTTGGCCTTTTGTTTTACTACCTCTTAGTGGCAGGAGTGGCGGTTAATCCTCCAACTCTTCCCGCGCTGCCTCCACATCGAGGCGCTCCATGGCATCCATGGGTTCGCACTCGGCCGCTTCGGCATAGAGGGCTTCGGCGGCTTTCAGGCGGCTCTTGCCGTGCAGCATCACCTGTGCGTTGGCGTACTCCATGCGGGCGATAGCCGAGTCGGGGATCAGCGCCAGCGCCTCCTTGAAGTGACGCTCGGACTCCTCCTTCTTGGCGCCATAGGTGAGGCCGCCGATCATGGCCCCCAGCTTGTCGACGATCTCCGCGTGCCAGGCGCCAAAGGCGATATGAGCCTCGGCGTGATCTGGCGCCAGCTCCAGCGCCTTCTCAAGGCTTACCTTGATCTTGTCGCCAATTCCTTGCGAGAGGGCCTTGGAGATGGAAATCACCTGACTGTAGCGACCAAGGGCCAGCGCGTGGAAATACCAGGCGTTGGCGTTCCTGGGCTGACGTTTTTGCAGCTTCTCGGCATGGCTGGCCGCCCGCTCGAAGGCGGCGCGCTTGGCATACTTGTCTTCCAGCAGATAGCTGGCATGGATCACCAGCGCTTTGTTCGCCACATTGAGGCCCGCCTCACCGGCCGCTTCGCCAAGGGCGACGGCCCGGGCAAAATCCCCGGCATGATAGGCCCGCCAGGCATCCTGCACCTGTTCATCCTCGGGCCAGGGTTCGGCATCCCCCTGATGGAGACGATCCCAGTTGTCCGCCAGCTTCTGGCCGGCATAGTCATAGGCCGCATCCGCGTAGGGGAAGGGGACAAATTCGAGTTGTGAAGTGGTCATGCTTGTTCTCCCTGTAGCATGTGAATCAAACCTTGTCGGTGTAGTGGTGGGCGAGGGCGCCCAGATGAGCGCGGGCATCGGCCCGCAAATAGGGTGCGACCAGCTGCATCACCTGAAAGACGCCGAGGGCGATATCGGCGTCCGCCTTGGGGTGCAGTGCCCGCTGGTAAGAGATCCAGAATGTGCCCACCAGCGCCACATTGGCTGCCAGCGTGCGCATTTGTTGCGCCGTGCCCTCCATCAGCCCAGCCGTTTGCAGATGGTTGCAAATGGCGATGGCGGTCTGCTCCTTGCGGCGCAGCAGGGCGGAAAAGCGCTGTTCCACCTGATGATAACCACTCATCAGGGTCGCGATATCGTAGTAGAGGAAACGGTACTGCCAGATGGCTTCAAACATCAGGTGGAGAAAGAGCCAGATATCTTCTGGCTCATCGGACGGGGTGCTGACCGCCTCCAGCAGGCGATCCATCTGCTGTTCAAATTCGCAGAACAGGGCGTTGACGATCTCCTCCTTGTTGTGGAAGTGGTAGTAGAGATTGCCCTGGCTGATCTCCATCTCGGCCGCAATGGCCGAGGTGGTGACGCAGGGTTCCCCTTGTCGATTGAAGCAGGCGAGGGCAGTGGTCAGGATCCGCTCCCGGGTACGGCGTTTGGGTTTGCGATCCATGCTACTCCTTTGGTGATGAACGGCGCACGCCGTGGCGATAGCGTTTGGCAAGCCAGTGCTGCAACTGCTCCAGCGACTTGTCGAGGGCGGCGACTGAGCCAATGCCGGGGGCCAGCAGGGTGCGATCTTCATCGGCCAGCGCAGCCAGATTGAGCTCGAGGCCATGCTTGGCCAGCACCGGCGCCAGCTCGTCACGGCGCTGCCAGAGATCGCGGCGGGTATGCTGGTAAGCGTGCTCGCAGAGGCGGCGGCGATCCCGATAACTGAACACATTGGTGAAGAACATCTCGCCATCGGCAGAAGAGGGTTCAAACAGCAAGGCGTCGGCGTCGGGATATTGGTGGCGATAGCGATCCATCCCCACATGCATGCGGGAGTGGATGATGGCGCGAAAGGTCTGGGCCAGCACCACCGGCAGACCGCTGTCCACCAGATTGGTGGGCGCGCCGGCGGCCATGTCCGCATCATAGGGCACCAGCGGATTGATGCAGAACACCAGATCCGCCCCCTCTTCCAGCGCTACTGAAGCGTGCAGAGTCTTGATCAGCGCCCCGTCCACATAGTAACGCCCGTTAATCAATGAAGGGGGAAAGAGGCCGGGCAGGGCGGCCGACGCCTGTACCGCCGCCGAGATGGGCACGTCATCGAGCCCCGGGCTGCCGAAGGCGACCGGATGGCCGGTATCGAGCTCGGTAGCGACCACAAACAGTCGGCTGCGCAGCTGGCGAAAATCATTGCTACGGCCGGGGCGAGAAAAAAACTGTGTCAGGGTGCGATCTACCCCGCGGTTGTCGAACAGCCCGGTCGGAATGGCCTTGGAGAGTCCCTGCAACGACTCAAACAGGCTGCGCTTCCAGGGGGCCGCCAGATAGTAGGTCAGACTCTGCCACGCCAGTGGCGGGATCGAGGTCAGGCGGTCGGCATATTCACGAAAGGCGGGGCGCAGCAAGGTGGCCGGGTCAAACATCTCCCCCGAATCATCGCTGAGCAGGATCCGCACCAGCTTAGCCGGCGAGATACCGTTGGCCAGCGCCGATGCCACCACGGCCCCCGAACTGACGCCAACATAGATGTCGGCATGGTCAAGGCGCAGGCCGTTGATGCTGTCAGAGAGGGCTGCGCAGGCACCGATCTCGTAGATGCCGCCCAGCGGCCCGCCGCCAGCAAGGGCAATTGCGATGGTACTCATAGCGTTGCCTCCCCATCCATGACATTCACCATGACAAGACCGGCCCAGCGCAGGGCATGGGCCGGTATCAATCACCTTCCGTCACCGCGAGGGATCAGGGCAGGACGCTCTCTGCTTTGGCCTTCACCTCTTTCACCGCATCTTCCGCTGCGGAGAGGAGATCGGCAGCCTGCTCAACCACGGCCTCTTTAGCCTTGGCTACCGGTGCCTTCTTTACCGGAGGCTTGCGGGCCGCGGGCTTTTTGGCGGCAGCCGGTTTGGCTTCTGCGGCCGGGGCTTCCTCTTCCTGTGCATCCAGCAGTTGCTGGACCACGTCGGTCAGCTCGGCCATGCGCTTGGAGAGCTTGTCGATATCCTTGCGGGTCGGGATGCCGAGGCTGGCCACAGCGCGGGCCACGCGATCTTCAAACACCTGCTCCAGACGGCCCCAGGTATTGGCGGTCTTGTCGGTCACAGCGGCAATCTTCTCATCTGCGCTCTGACGGGTTTTGGCCTGCAATGCTTCCCCTTCCTGCACCAGCGCTTCAAAGATCTTGCCACCCTCTTCCTGCGCCTTGGCATAGGCACCCAGACCCGCCAACCAGATCTGCTGGGTGGACTCCTTGATGGTGGAGGTGAGTTGGTTGTCGGTCACTGACCCTGCCAGCGCTTTCAATTTCTTAGCCATGATCTTCTCCTTGAATAACGACAGTTAAATGTAATGGCGACAACGAAACTGCAATCGGGTTGTGGCATTACTGATTTTTCAACTTCAGTCTAGGGAGAAAAAATAGAGGGTTCTACCTAATAACGGAACAGGCACACCACCGAAATTAGGGTTTGCTCACGAACCGACAATCAAATTGCGGATTCCCATATGAATCGTGATATATCTAACAACCTAGTAACACCCTAATCAGTAGCAGGATTCTCTTTATGAACTATTTCATTACTGGCGGTAGTGGTTTTATCGGGCGTCGATTGATCAAAAAGTTATTCCAACAGCATCCCGACTGTATCGTCTATTTTCTGATGCGCGCCTCTCATCAGGATAAATTGCCGGAGTTATTTGCATTCTGGAATGTGGATGAATCGCGTGCAGTCCCGGTTTTTGGCGACATGACGCAACCGCTGCTGGGGGTATCGGTCGAGATGCAGGAGCAGTTGATCGGCAAGATAGACCACTTCTTCCATCTGGCTGCCATCTATGATCTGAACGCCAAGGCTGGGATCCAGCAGCAGGTCAACACCGAAGGGACCCGTCAGGCTGTTCAACTTGCCGAGCGGCTGGGGGCTGGACAGTTCCACCACTGCAGCTCCATCGCTGCAGCGGGTCTGTTCGACGGTCTGTTTCGCGAGGACATGTTCGATGAGGCAGAGCACCTCGACATGCCTTACTTCCAGACCAAGCACGAAGCGGAAGGGATTGTGCGCAATGAGTGCACAGTTCCGTGGCGAGTCTATCGACCGGGGATCGTTGTCGGTGACTCCAACACCGGCGAGATGGACAAGATCGACGGCCCTTACTACTTCTTCAAGACCATCCAGAAGCTGCGCCGTCTGCTGCCGCCCTGGATGCCGGCCATCGGGGTTGAGGGCGGGCGCATCAATATCGTGCCGGTCAACTTTGTGGTCGATGCCATGGTGCATATCGCCCATCAAGAGGGCGAGGAGAACAAGACCTTCCACCTGACCGACCCCAACCCGATGCGGGTTGGCGACATGCTGAGCACCTTCTCCCGCGCCGCCCATGCACCAGAGCCTGCGATCCGCATCAACGCTTCTCTCTTTAATTTCATTCCCCGCCACCTGACCGCCATGCTGATGACCATGGCGCCGGTGCGCCGTATCCGCGATGCCGCCATCGCCGATCTGGGTCTGCCCAAGGATGTGTTCCGCCTTATCAGCTATCCCACCCGTTTCGACAGTCGCGAAACCCAGCGGGTACTGAAAGGGACCGGTATCGAAGTGCCGCCGCTGCACAGCTACGCCTGGCGTCTGTGGGATTACTGGGAGCGCCACCTCGACCCGGAGCTCTTCATCGATCGCTCCCTGCGTGGTCGGGTCGAGGGCAAGGTGGTGCTGGTGACCGGGGCCACCTCCGGTATCGGCCGTGCAACCGCGCGCAAGCTGGCGGGGGCGGGGGCCAACGTCGTTACCATCGCCCGCGACGAGCAGAAGATTGCCGAGACTAAAGCGGAGTTTGCCGAGCTGGGGCTGACCATCGAGATCTATCAGGGGGATCTCTCCAATCTGGCGCAGGCCGAGGAGATCACCGCTCGCATCGTGGCCGAGCACGGTGGCGTCGATATTCTGGTCAACAATGCCGGCCGCTCCATCCGTCGCTCCATCGAGGACTCCTTCGATCGCTTCCACGATCTGGAGCGCACCATGCAGCTCAACTACTTTGGCGCGCTCAAGGTGATCATGGGGGTGCTACCCACCATGATCGAGAAGAAAAAAGGGCACATCATCAACATCTCCTCCATCGGGGTGTTGACCAATGCGCCGCGCTTCTCCGCCTATGTTGCCTCCAAGTCGGCCCTCGATGCCTGGGTGCGTACCGCCGCCTCCGAGTTTGCCGACAAGGGGGTCAGCTTCTCCATCATCAATATGCCGCTGGTGAAAACGCCGATGGTCGCACCGACCAAGGTCTATGAGCAGGTGCCGATGATGACGCCGGAAGAGGCGGCCGATCTGGTGTGCGATACCATCATCAACAAGCACGTTCGTCTGGCCACTCGCCTCGGGGTGTTTGGTCAGGTGGTGCATGCTCTGGCACCTCGCGTTGCGCAGGTGATCATGAATACCAGCTTCCGCACCTTTGCCGATCCCAAGGATGGCGACAAATCCAAGGCGACCGCCGATCAGGTTGCCGTCTCGACCCTGATCAAGGGGATACACTTCTAACCGGGTGATGCAATAAAGAGATCAACAGGGGCCTGAGCAATCAGGCTCCTGTTTTATTTGGAACAACAGTGAAGGACGAATAAGGAGGGTCAGACTCGGGACAACAGATCAAGCAGCAGATCTGTCGTGCGGCGGGAGTAGAGCAGAGAGAGATGGCCAATGGCAGGTAACTCGATATCTTCCATTCCCGCCAATCGTTGCCGCTCCTGCGGCATCACCACATTGTCGTGACTGGTGCGCACCGAGATGCCGGGTACGCAAAGCGGCACCGAAGCGAAACGCTGCAACCAGCCGGAACCGGGCTCCATCTCGCGGGCATTGGCCCCAAGCCCAAGGGCGGCAAGCTGACTGCCCTGATGGGGGGTGGCCAGGGTGATCAGGCGATCTACCTTGTCACCGCCATGGATAGCCAGATAGTCGCGGCAGACCAGCCCCCCCATGCTGTGACCGACCAGCACCAGCTTGTCAGCCCCGGTCTGCGCCAGCACATCGTCAATCCGGGTGGCCAGCAGTGGCACCATCTCATCAATATGACCAAATGGTGGCATCAGGGTAATGGTAGCAACCACATGGCCTGCAGCCTCCAGTCGGGCGCGCTGGGTGCGCCAGATCCCGCGACTGCAACCGTAACCATGCACCAGCAATACGGGGCGCTGGCACGGACGCAGCCGATCGGGTGCCATCAGCAAAGGCTCGAACGGTAACAACAAGGTGAAGGTGTAGAGGTAGGCCAACATCTCCTGCGCCATCATCTTCACCCTGCGCCAGGGGCCGATAGCCGGGGAGGGGTAGAAGCGGGTAAAGAGCCAGCTGCCGAGCACCACCAGACAACGCAACCCAAACAGGGCAAACACCACAAACAGCAGGGTCAGCAGCCAGGGGAGTCCCACGACCAAGTGGGCGATACTCCCGAGGAGCAGCACCTCTACCATCAGCAGGATAAACAGGTGTCGTACGATCGTCATAAGGCCATGATCCGACCAGTCAGGCGTGGAAGTCAAATGGCACTTTGAGACAGCTTGATCCAGCACGGCTTTTGTCGCTAAACCCCGGCGAACTCTTTTCCGGTGAGGTTACTTGCAATACTGTATATCCATACATATACTCTATCCATCATCACCAAGAGGAGGCCATCATGGCTGTCGAGATCAAATATGTGGTTGTTCGTGGGGGAGTGGAAAAAATGACCTTTGCCAGCAAAAAAGAGGCCGATGCCTATGACAAGCTGCTGGATACGGCCGACGAGTTGATGACCCTGTTGGCTGGCGCCCCGCTCGAGCTGGCCCCAGAGCAGCAAGAGAGTCTGGCATTCTACCTGGCAGAACAACGCGATGTGCTGCAAACCCTGCTGCGCGGCGGCAAGGTTCAAGCAGGCACGAAAGAGGAAGAGGCCCCAGCAGCCAAGCGCAAGGAGAAGCCACTAAAGCAGGTGGCCTGATTGCACAGACCTGCTATTTCTCGGGATAAACAGCTCGCCTCATTCACTTTGTTTGCATTTAAAACCATTTTTACGGCTATTTACCCCGAGAATTTTCTAACAACGGTGCATATCCAATGCATAACTGAATAGCGTGCACCACTGCGCGACATCAGTCAGATCTATGAGGAAATAATGAGCAAACAGTGGAGAGAACGTTATCCAGATCGCTCCTGGTGACCTTAATCAGCAACAACAAGAGGTAGTACCAATCCCAATAGAAGCCGCATTCATCTATCACGAGCCCTTTTCTAGCAACTCGGCTCACAGGCTCATATCGATTCATCTCAGCATCAACAAGCAACACCATGACTCAACAACCATTATCCTTGCCGCCAGCCATGCCGCTGTTTGACAGCCTTATCTATCTGGAAGCCGGTAACCCACAGGTCAATCAGCACCTTGCCAACCTCAGCCTCAACGATGTACCCGATGCCGGTCTGGTTTACGAACTGGCGGTCGATTGGCTGCTGGAGCAGCGCAACAGCGAAAACAACTACAAAACCTATCGCAGCGAACTGACCACTTTTTTGCACTGGTGCTTTCGCGAGGCGGCCATCAGCCCGAAAGATCTCACTCGCCGCATCATGATCCGCTATCTCGACTACTGTCAGTCCCCCCCTGAAGAGTTGATCGCCTATCGCAACGTGGCACAATTTGTCCTCGACAAGGAGTGGGGGGAGCGGTTGCCCAACCCGCAATGGCGTCCGTTTTTGGGCAAACGGGAGCTGGGCCGCACCTTGCCCTATCGCCTGAGCGAGCAGGCGATGAAGACCAAACTCGCCATCTTGTCGGCCTTCTTCCAGTTTCTGATCCAGGAGGAGTACATGGACAGGAATCCCGCTCTGCTGCTGCAGCGGGTCAAACGGCCGCAACAGCTGGAAGCCGATGATCAGGTGCAGGCCTTCAGCGAGTTGCAGTGGTCATACGTGATGCAGGCCGCCGACACCCTTGCCAACGACCATCCGGAGCAACACGAGCGCAGCCGTTTTCTCACCATTCTGATGTACGCCTGCTATCTGCGGATCTCTGAGGTTGCTGCCCGACCGGGCTTTACCCCTGTGATGGGGCAGTTCAGGCGGGATCGCAAAACCGGCGTCTGGGGCTACTTTATTCCGCAAAGCAAAGGGGGCAAACGGCGTACCGTAGCGGTATCCCAAGCGCTGCTGGCGGCACTCGAACGCTACCGCCGCTTCCTCGGTCTCTCTCCCTTGCCGACACCGGATGAACAGACACCACTGTTCGTTCGCCATAAAGCGGCAGCACATGGTCGCGATCAGGGGGAACTCAACGCCAACCTTGGAATTCGCCAGCTACGGGATTTGATCATGGTGATCATCGGTAAAGGCGCAGAATTGGCAGAGCAGGATGGATTTGTCCAGGATGCGGCCGAAATGCGGCAACTCTCTCCCCATGCGATCCGCCACACCGGGATCACCCATGACATCAACCTGCATGGTCGACCGCTTTCCCACGTACAAGCCGATGCAGGACATGACAGCATCGACACCACTTCGAAATACCTGCACACCAGCAACAGTGAACGACATGAGAGCGCCCAGCAAAAGCCGCTGGACCGATTGAACCAACATGTGAGAGATAACACTCACAATGACTAACGAACAACGTGACATGATTCCTGATTTTTATTGACTGCTCTTAGAACACAGATTGGCTTGTTTGGGATGTCATAGAAGTTGGTGCGGCGATGTTGTACTTCTCTGGATGGCAATCGGTTCAGGGAATATTTTTGGCTCACATGATGATTCAGAACAGGCTCCTTGCCATCTGCGGCATACATATTTATCGCGTAACAGAGAAGCAAAAAACGGAATTGCTTGCTGAAACACCGAGAACACCCGATGCCGAAAGCTAAGTAACATGCCGGAAGCAATCATATTCGGTTGAACAGCTCCTTGTTATCACACTTGCATATCCAGTCATCATTGGTGATATTGATATCAATATTAACGATCTACCAAGGAGCGGGTATGCAAGTGGCAGTGGTGGAAAAGACCTTCAGGATCGTTGGCAAAGGGTCGCTCATGGCCCAGTTCACCTTTATCTCTTCAGGCACACTGCATATCTGGTTTCCGGATGTGGGCCTGCAGATGGAGGCCCACTGCAAAGAGTTGCGTATCGAAGATTGCACCATTATCTATACCAATGGCCTCCATCACGGCCAGCCCAGAGCGCTCTGGTCCTTAACCCTCCATCCCGATGATATGAACGAGCTCAAACGTATATTGCAGCAGTTCAACAGCAACCTCTACTTGACCTGCCAGCCACCCACATTGGCCATCGCCAAACGTGTCTTGAATATGAATTGACCCGACTTCCAAAAAAGTCGCAATCATGCTGGCCACAACAATAAGCCATGAGGATTAAGGGGAGGGGAATCTATCGCAATAGTTGGCATTTTAATAGCTTGTATTACAAGAGGGAGTATCAATATTTCCAGAGAGAGACCTCTCAAGTAGGGGACAGATATTTCTAAGAATATTCACGGTAATGACGATAGTTATAACGGTGAAAATCAAACATAACGCTCAATAAGTGAGGGGGATTCCGCACAACGTATTGATTTAATAGTGAACTCTTGTCTCAAAATGGGACATTTCGGTGATGTGGGGCAGGGCGGTTGACTGTGTTATTCTGTTGTCGCTGCAAGAGCATCTGCAGGAGGAATCAACCAGATATTGTCCTTCTGCTTGGGCAGTCAGATTGCTGGAGGTCTGTGTGTAGCCTCGATCCTGATCGATTTCCGAACCTTTAAGCTAAGGAAAAGCTGCGGGCTACTGCTTTCAACAAGCCTTGTTATCTCTCACAATGATGCCGATAAATGGGGTTATCGGCATTAGCCTCCTTTGCTACTGATTATGCACACAGTATGATGGCTTTTGTAATTCAACAGCCATCAAATCAACCCTTAGGAGACAAGCATGTCCGATTATGAATTCACCCTTAATAACCAGAAAGTAGATCTTTCTCAAGCTAAAAGCATTCGTGTTGAGAATGAATCTGGTGCAGTGATGACTCGCGATGAAAATGGAGAGATGAAAGTGTCTTTACCTGTCATCAAGAAGGTTGGTGTAACTAACGTTGCTCATCTGAAAAGCTTTGAACGTACAGTCATCGATGGTGTGACCACGATAAAAGGCGTTTTTTTAGATGATGGCCATTTCACTTTTTCCTATGACCAGAATGGCAAGCTCCATTTCTTTAACTCTCATCATGTGAACATCGGTTTGCCAGCTGAAGAAGGAACTGTGAACTTCGGGATGTATGGCACTGACGAGTAAAGCATTAAGGGGCCTGTAGTTAAAATCTCTCTTGCCCATTATCTTGGCCCCAATCCATTTCACCTGGTGACGCGGCATTGGGGTCACACTGAGCCAGCAGTTCTTCCAGTGTGTAGCGCGGCTGGCCGCGCAGTTTGGCGCGAGCACGCTCCACATCATCAAACGCCGCTGTCAGCAGCACCGGATCACCATCTTCAAGGGCTGCCTGCAGATACGCAACCATGTCGGCCTCAGTGGCCAAGCCGTCAACCGCATCAAAACGGCTCCATTGCTCAGGTTTCTTCATTCTATCCTCCTGTATCCGATATTGCGCATAATGCGACGTTTTGTTAAATGCCCATCCGAAACCCGCCGATAAGCCACTCCACGCAATTTTGCTGGTTTATCAGGTATTTACTTGGATGGAACGAGAGTTGACCAAAAACTTCATTTTTCGTTGGTTTGAGTGCGGTTTATCAATTGAAGAGACGGCCAATCTTTGTTTTGTTTCTGTGAGGCAGGTCACATATTGGGATAAGGGCAAAGAGATCCCACCTGCCTATAAACGGCTTATGCGTATGGCTTCGGGTAGGGAGTTGCCCACTATCTGGAAGGAATGGGAAGGCTGGCGTATGAAGAATGATTGCCTTGTCTCCCCGACAGGAGTCACTTACGACAGGCGAAGGCTGGAGGCCATAGCCATCATCCAAGCGGAGAGATCCGAACGGCAGATGGAAGCCTTCTACTGGAGGAAAAAGCTGGGCGTGATGTGATGTTTGGGGGCTGCGGCCCCCATTTTGTTGGGTTGATAGAAAAGACATATGTCGGCGCGTAGCGCCGCAAAAGCTGGAGGCTGCGCCCCCCGCGCTTTAGTAAGAGCGCCCCTGCTCTAAACACTCGCCCGAGTGGGCCTGAGCCGAGAGGTTGCCCGTATGGCCCCACCATCGAGGCTGGGAGGGTTCCGAGAGGGTAGGGGATGGGGTAGAATTCCCCCCGTATTACTACACGGGGGAAACATGGATACCTACTACAAATACTCCAGCCTAATGAGCGTTGATTTTTTTGAAAATCCAACCATCAAGATCTCTACACCAGCTCATCTAAACGATCCTTATGAATGCCAACCAAGCTCAAATATAAAACAGGCTATGGAGGTTATTTTAAATAAACCATGCCCTGAACATTATATTGAAGCAATTTCACATATGATTCAAAGTAATGGGATTGTATCTCTTTCTGAAACACAAAGAAATTCTCTTATGTGGGCACACTACGGAGACCACCATAAGGGAATGTGTATTGGATTCAAACCTGACTTTATAAAGAAAACAGATGTTCAACTTGCAGATGATGAATCACTTTTTTCTGATTATTGCATGTCAATTTTAACTCCAAGAAAAGTTAACTACGATAACTATAGGTTTGATATTAACAGGAAATTAAGTTCCGATGACATCATACCAGATGCATTTTTACGCCACTTCCTAACAAAGAGTGATGAGTGGATATATGAAAAAGAACACAGGTGCATTTTGTCATATCTACATGCGACCCATATTTTAGCCAAAGATCTTAACGAAAAAATAATAGTTAAAAGTTTAGGCAAGCATATTTTGATACATGCGAAAAAAGCCATATCCTCATTGTTAGAGAAAAAGGCGATTACAAAGACCAAAAAGCCAAATTTGTACAAAATAAATGGCAACACAGTCTCACTTGTTATGCTTTCTACTCTGGCTGAGTTTCCAAGCATATCATTTTTACAAGAAATAGATCCTAACTCCATAACGGAAATTTATTTCGGATGTAGAGCGCCAAAAGAAAAGGTTAAGGCCATATACACATCAATTAAAAATGACAGGCATCCACTGAAACATGTGGACCTGCATTATTTTTCAATTGGAAAAGAACGATTTGAACTCACAGCAAAAACATTAAATGATGATTATTTTAATATAGATTGATTTAAAATTCAGTTACGCGCTGTAGCGTTTATCTTTCTCTGAGCCGGAAAGCCTTAAAAGCCAGTTTTGCAGGGAAGGGGGTGATCCAGTCTCTGGGGCAGATGGGCATGTTCCGCCGCGAGGCTTTTGGAGGTCAAATGGACAACAGAGGGCGGCTTGTAGGGGCTACCGCCCCTGTTCTTTGTGGCATAAACAGCCATATTTAACATAAATATCCGCGTTGCGCAGTTAGCATAAAACTGCCGCGCTATCGCTTGCCCGCCAGCTCGTTCAGTACAGCGAAAAGATGCCGTACTTCAGAGCCGGCTCTAATTATGTCCGGTCATCACTTGGTTTGTTTTTGGTATCACCGCCAGCAAAGAGGGCCGCATTGTATTTACGGCGCAGGGCGTCACCTTCTGGATCACAATAAACGTCAACAGGCTTGCCCTGATACTTCACCACAGCATGGCAGGCGCTCATAGCGTCCACACTGGCCAGTTGATCCGGCCAGTCGTCACTGTAAACGGGTTGCACATCGTCCCCCTTGCGCAGGGCAAAGCAATACTCGACCCGATATGATCCCCGTTCATCCTTTACCAACACATGGCAACTGATGATCAGCTTGTGTCCCGCGAACGGGCCTACAGAAAGAACCCCGCTATCAGACGCAACAGGAGCGCCGCTAGGACGTACCCCAGCAGTGGGCGAAGTACCCACCGCCCCAGAAGTCGCAGCAGCGGCAGGAGAGGGCGCAGGGGCCTTACTAGGCTTATCAATAAATTCCGGCTTAATGAGGCCAAAATAGAGACAGAATCCAATAACACCCAGAAAAAACAGAATTTTAGGATCTCGCAGAATCGAGCTACCCGCGATTGTATCCGTGACTTGGCCTGTTGTAGTTGAGTCGTAGAGCTTGAAAACATAGTTTGGCACCTTGTTGAATGGCTTGGCCTGCAGAACATCGGACATGGATGCACCGCTGTTGTCTGCCAGATGCAAGACCGTTTTATAGCGCTTCCCAAAGCCCAATATCTTCATGTTGGTGTGTCTGATCGCCGTCTCTGACGCGGCCCTGATCACGGCGTGAACCTTTTTGATGTTCGGGGTAGTAAAGACGAAATCCCAGTTGTGGTGACGGTGCATATCAAAGGCAACGTCTATGGTTTCCGGTCGCCCGTCAGCCTTGGCGACTTCCGGCCCACCGGGATAATCGAGTCGGTCTAGGTCGCTCTGACGCCATGCAGGCGGAAAGATCCGCTGCACTTCATCGACCAGAAAGAACACCCCCTTCGGTGCCCAGTGGTAGAAGCGGGCCAAGTGGTCGCGGCCCTCTTGGGCTTCGGTGTCGATGTAAGTCACCTTGAACTCATCGGGCACAGCCTTACCCAGTACCTCTTTGCAGCGTTCGGCGGTGAACCCGCGAACGTTGGTGATGATGTGGCGGCCTGCCTTGATGGCGGGGATCACATCGGTGTGGATGGCCCCTGATGATTTGTAAGAGCCTGGCGCCCCGTGGTGGATCTTGATGGACATTTACCACCCCATGATGTTCAGCAGGAAGCGGGTAACGAAGGCTTGCGTCAGGATGGCGAGCCCCTTATCCAGATGGATAAAGAGCAGCATCGAGCGAAAGTCGGCGGGGAGGGCATTAAAGGATTGGGAGATCATTTCACTAAAGTGAACGTTCACCAAAATTTGCTTGGCAACGTCCCATGTGAAGGTGAGCATAAACAATTTAAACTCTACCCATTGCACCGCCATTCTGATTGCCAGCCATGCACCGAACTGCACAGCCAGTTGATATATATCGTTGAAGAACGAATTAAAGAACTCACCAAGCCATTCCATGACGTGTTACCTCTTAAATACAATTGCGAACGCAATGAAGTAGAAAATAAACATCATCAGTGCAGCGATGATGTTCCAATATTCTTTTGCAGGTGGACAAACCCGATAGTCTTTTCCGCCATAAGTGAAGAAGTCGAAGCACTCGATAACCCCAGCAGAGCCGGAAAGCTGAAAATCAAAAATATCCCTGACTTCATCGCCAATATCTTTGTATTTGTCAGAGATAGCCTTGTTTGCTTCATCCAGTTTCTTTTGAATGGCTGCCACATCAAAGAAACAGTCATTACCAGAACATGCAGAGGAATACTTACCCTCTTTAACAGAGAGCGGGTTACCACCTGATCCGGGCATCTTGGAATAGTCTACACCTGAGCCGTCACCAGAACCGTTGCCGTCACCGTTACCACCGTTGCCAGCCTTCTCGGCCATAATCTCAAGAGCAGTGCGCATATCTTGCAAAACATACGTCTGTTGCTCAGATTGGTTTGCAGTAGTTCCGGCACTCTCAACAAGTGAAGCAATGTCAGAAGAAGTCCAAGCAGATGAACCACCATCAGAACCAGAACCACCACCACCCAAAGAACGCTCAATATTTTTCAGAGAGTCTTTCATATCCTTGGCAAAGTAAGAGGTTGCCTTAGTATTTCCAGAAATGTCGTCAAGCTTATTATTGAGACCATTTGTGTTGCCCTGAATACTGGACATCATATTTAAAGAGGCACCCATCATTGAGGAAATACCAGCAACGTCAGACGCAACAGAAGAAGGAACGCCACCAGAAGAACCAGAGCCAAGATTACTCAACTTAACATCTATAGATTGCAAATAATCCCTTGTGGTACTAAGAGCCGCAGCCACACCACCAAGATTGCCATTAACTTGAGACAATTGACTAGATGATTGCTTTATATGATAAAGCGCATCTTTCATATCCCGAGAAAAAGACTCGGCACTATGAGCAATAGAATTAATATTATTTGAATCTCGCTTGGTACTGTCTACCACCTGACGCAGAGCAACACCAAGGTTTTTATTCAGCTTGGCAACAGCACCCGAAACAGATGTTCCGGTGGCATCACCAATCACAGGTTGAAAGTCAAGCCAACCATCAATAGGTTTAGTTCCGGTAGAGCCTTCATTTGGCGTATTACCACTGCCATCTGAATCGCCGTTGCCACTACCATTCTCGGTAATATTGCAAGCCGTTCCGGTAGTTTCCACTGGCCCCTTGGTATTTGCCAGCGGCAACTCTACACACACACCATTACAAGCAACCAAACAGCCACCAAGCTGAGAGCCTTCAAATTTAAGACAAACAGGTAATGGAGTTGCCATAGTGACGTTACCCAATTGCACACCGACAGGACAGCCCGCAATAGCAAATGCCGCCGATGGAAATAACAGTAAAAGCCAACCTAAACGCACACAGCCCCCAATATAAAAAAGGCGACCGGAGCCGCCTTAAATAGAGAAGGATGTTCGCCATCCCTCGACAAAGAACAAAAACCAGAGCGTCCCGATAAGCAGGGACATGGTTTAGGCTTTACGGATCAGGGAAATCACGATACCTGTAGCGGTCACCAGTGCGACAACCAGCAACACCTTCGGAGAGGTGGCGGTTACGTCAGCCTGTGCTGCTTCCATCGCTTTACCTGCTGCATCAGCAAGTCCGGTTCCTTCGGCCATTGCCGCATTGGCAGACAGACCACACACAGCCGCAATGCAAGCATTACGGAACAAGCCTGATACTTTTTTCATTATTTTATCCTCGTTTTGCACCAACAATTACACGGGCAATTGCGCCCAATTTTACGCCCAAGACCCAGACAGCAAGGCCAGAGCCAAAGGCAATCCCCACAGTGGATATATCGAACTGGAACCAGTTTGATATATCCGTGAGTCTGGAATGCTCCTGCACAGTCAGGAGCACATATTTACAAGCATCCCCCTCGGATAATCGAGCATATCCCTCGGAGGTAATATCTAGACAAAGCATTATCGCGCCCTCGTCGTCGCTCGCTGCGCGCTCTCGCTCCTCCTCCTCGGTGCGCGGCGGTTATACCGGCTTTTTGTTAGGCTGGAAGCCAACAACCACATTTCGGGTCGGATTCTGGGGATCTGCTTCAAGCACAAGATCAATGGCAACCAGCTTGGGGCAGTCGGCCATTTCTTTGATAGTCGCCGCATCATTACGAAGGGCCAGTTGGCGAACTTCATAACCCCATGAGTGGATATTGCACTCGGGTTTGTTGACATTATTTGCCGGAGCCAGATATTCCACTTGTGCGAAGTCATAAGGGACAGGAGCGCCAGATTTACGGGACACACCATAACCATGAGTAACACGAGTTACCAAAACACCAGTGAGCAGGGACATAATATTTACCTCGTTGAAGAACCTGATTTATAGGTCAAACTAAACAATGTTCACCCGATATAAACTCGGGTGGTAGCGGCATTCTTAACCGCGCTGGAATATCATCTTCTTTAAGATGCGCTGTTAATTGGTGAACAATCGTTTCAGGGGCGAGCCCCTCAACACTTGCTAACCAATTAACAAGGCGGCCCGCCATCCGAGACATATGAAAAACTGCATTGTCCCGACTGGTCTTGAACTTGTTTTTAAACGTGGTCACACGTACCGGAACAGATTCCGACTGCTTAATAGCATCAAGCCATTTGGCAAATTGCGGATACATCCCAGCAAAATAAGGGTCGGGATTAATCAATACATCGAGCGGTATTATCCGGTCTTTATTGTGTAACTCGCCTTCGGCGCGTACCCAATTTGGGTTCTCTGCCGATTGCATTTGTTTACCCTTTTCGTATACCCGAGCACATTTACCGTTGATCCGGCTGCCCACATAAAAAGAGCAACCCTTGGTCGGTGCCATGCCAAACCGCTTTACGATGCCCTTGGCAATCTCGGATATGACGAACTCGCCGGATTCGATTTTCATCCACGCCGGAGCACGGCCCCGCTCTGGATGAAACTCGCCAGCCTGAGCGCCATCAATGGCCCCCTGATAACTGATCACCTCACCGCTGTAGTCATCGAGCGCCAAATCTACCCGAGTGATGCGAACCGATGGGATGTGAGAGATAACGGAGTGCAAAGCCTGCATATCGAGGGCGGCACAACCCACGCCGGAAAAACTCACCATGCAACCGTGGTTGGCAGCACCCCAACCAATCAGGCCACAGGGGAGGCCATCACACAGCAGGTCGGCCGAGTTGGCGTAACCATGCAGACCGGAGCGGCGAGGGCGCATAGTGAAACGAGGCTCGGGGATAGGCACCCCGATCTTGGTGTTCAGTTCTTCCAGCCACAGCTCGATCTCGGAACAGCACAGGGCATCGAGAAATTGCACCCCGTAGCAGTCGATCAAATCGTTGTAGGCTTCCCAATACTTGGCACCCTCGACCACCTCGAACTGGGAGAACTTGAGCAGGGATGCGCAGACAGCTTTAAGCTCTTTGCGCATGTCGGCCCGAGATCGGTAGTTAGAGTGCAAGGCCCGCTCCATCATTTCGGTCATGGAAGGGGTAAAGACGGGGGCAGGGGACTTGACCACACCCTTGAGGCTCAACCGCTCGGTGGCCTTGTCGTAGACACGCGCCGCAGTAGGGGCAGGGGTTGCGCCCAACCGCTGCGCCTTATCACAGAGCCGCTCTGACACCTTGTCAAAGTGGGTGAGGGGAGCGAAACCGACCGGACGCTTCCACAGGTAACGCAGACCCTCGACAGCAGGCTCAGAGAACGTCGCTTGCAGGGCTTTTACCTTGGTGTCAAAGCGCGGGATAGCCTTCAAGAGCGCACCTTGCTTGGCAAGCTCGGTCATCTGGCGCAACTCGGTCGGCGCCCAGGTGAAGGACAGATAATCGATCAGGGTTTTGGTGCCGATAACGCTATTTATCGGCATCACGGAGTTATGACCAGTCATCGAAAAAGACTCCCTGATCATAGAAACCTTGCCATGTGTCCTCGGTCACTTCGACCAGCTCGAACACGGTATCGGGGTACGTCATGGACAGATAGACCCGCAGCTCATGCAGATCCCGAAACATCTCGACCTGACCCGCGATGCAGGCGGAGAGATCGCCAGTCGGTTCAGCCTGCCAATAAACCTTTCGCTCAATGAGAGCAGGCAGATCAAGGTTTTGTGGGCTAAAGTGGGTCATGGTTCATGCATTCAAATGATTTGTTGAATGGATTCAATCATACGAATTGTTGAATGGGAACAAGCCGTTTTTTGCCAAAATCGGTATGATGGGCCGATTGTCTAACCACTCAGGAGACAAAAAGATGGACTCGAATACGCTGATTCAAGCCTACATGAGGGCCAAAAAGTACAGCCAGTTGCAGGAAGTCGCCGCAGACTTGGGATTTACCACTTCCTATATCTCTGCGGTGAACAAAGGAAAGTCGCAACTCACTGATGCAACAGCAAAAAAGATTGCCGAGGAGATCGGCTTGGACGTGCAAGAAGTACTGCTAAATCTGGCCGCAGTCAGGGAAACCAATCCCGAGCTAAAACGCGCTTGGTATGACATTTTAGCGAAGTACACAAAAGGTACAGGCACAGCTGTAGCCCTTGCGGTAGCTATGTTCCTGACCCCCAGCCACGGGCCAGACAACACTGCGCATAATGTATATTATGTTAAATCGAGTATCTTGTTCCCTGTCACCACTTATTGAACTGTGTATAATGGCAACAATTGATCCTATCTTCGACCGGATGTCTTAAGTGGCTGAATTAACATCAGAACAATTAAAACCCGCTTTTGCGATTGAACAGTTCCCCAAGCTCAGCGAGCTTGAACCTATCCCCTTTGCTGCGCTGCAACCCAGAGCCATTTCCGGCATCAAACGTCTTGCCAGTTTTGATGGTGACTGTCCGGTCATGCTGCTCAACGGGTTTCCCGGCGCAGATTACGAAGGCGTTTGCCAGACGCTGATTGCCGACTCCAATGGCAAGGATGGTGACCTGTTTGATCTCTGCTACACCGAGAATCTGAACAACCCCTACAAGCCTATCTGGCTGCGCCTGCAACCGGGCACCGGCGTCGAGTTTTGCGAAATGGTTGGCGAGCTGCTCAAGCTGTTGAGCCACCATCTCGATGCCGAACGCATCGTGACCCGCATCATGCGCAAGCAGAACAATGATCCGAAAATCGATGATTTCCTCTCCGATCTGGCGGCTCACGTGGCATTGGGTCTGGAGTTCCAGCACCCCATTCTGATCAACCTGCTGATCCACCACGAAGCGCAGGAAGCGCCGGTAATTTATGGCCGTGACCTCAACTGGGATACCCTGTTTGGCTCCATCAACTACCAGACCGAGCAAGGCTCTGTCTATGCCAACCAGCACCTGTTGGAGCCTGGCTTGCTGCGCGAAGCCAACGGCGGTTACCTCATTTTGCAACTGGATGAGCTGCTGGATCAGCCACACCTCTGGTTCAAACTGAAAAATGCCATGCAAAAAGGCGAGCTGGACTGGAACGCCTATCAGGAAGGGAAAACTCTGACCCCCTTCTTCGCGCCTGAAGCAACCCCTATCAAGCTCAAGCTGATCCTGGTCGGTGACCGACTGGACGTGGCCGAGTTCCAGATGCTGGATCGGGATATGTCCGAACGTATCTTCCTGCGCGCAGACCTGGTTTCCGAGGTCAATATTGAAGAGGATCTGCAGGAATTTCTGCAGTACCTGGCTTGGCTGCGCCAGCGCTGGAGCCTGCTGGACTTCACGCCAGCCGCCCTCGCCGCGCTATGCCGGCACGCCAGCCGTCTGTGCGATCATCAAGAGTGGCTCTCCCTCTCCGAGGTACAGCTCTCCGCCATCATGCGGATGGCTGACAGTCTGGCCCGGGAGCTGGAATCTGATGTGGTCACCGACGAACATATTCGCGGCGCACTGGAAGAGCAGGATTACCGCCTCAACTATCTGGTTGAGCAGTCCGATCAGGGGGTTATCGACGGCCAGATCCTGCTGCAAACCGATGGCGAAGAGATTGGCCAGATCAACGGCCTGTCTGTCATTCAGGTCTCCGGTCACCCTTATGACTTCGGCGAGCCGGTGCGCCTCACCGCGACCGTACACCTTGGTGATGGCGATGTGGCGGATATCGAGCGCAAAGCGGAGCTGGCCGGTCATATCCACGCCAAGGCGATGATGATCATCCACGGCTATCTGTCCAACAAATTTGGCGCAGAGAACCCCTCCCCCCTGTCGGCCAATCTGGTGTTCGAGCAGTCTTACCACGAAATTGATGGCGACAGCGCATCCCTGACCGGCTTGTGTGCTCTGCTCTCTGCCCTCGCCCGCCAGCCTATCTATCAGCACTTCGCCGTGACCGGTGCGGTCGATCAGTTTGGCAATGTGCAGGCCGTTGGTGGCGTGAACGAGAAGATTGAAGGCTTCTTCCGGGTGTGCAAAATCCACGGCATCACCGGCAAGCAAGGTATCATTTTGCCGGGCACCAACATCCAGCAGCTGAACCTCTCTGACGAGGTGATTGCAGCGGTTGAAGCGGGCCAGTTCCACATCCACCCGGTGGATCATGTGGAAGAGGCCATCGAGTTGCTGACTGGCTGTGTCGCCGGTGAGCCTGATATGCCCGATACCCTGTTTGGCCGTATTCAGGAGCGGTTGGACGAGTTGAACGGCTCTACTGCCAAAGTCGGACTGCTGCAATCCCTGCTGGGGCGCCTGTTTGGCCGCTGATGAAGTGATCGGAGTTGTTTAGCGAACAACTGTAAGCTAAATTGACCCGGCTTTGACCCATTTGAAGGAAATACCGCGTGACCGTAGACAATACCACCATGGAAGCCCGCCTTTCCCTGTGCGAACAGGGCAAGAACTCTTTTACCCGTGAAGAGCTGCTGGCTTGCAGCCGTGGCGAACTGTTTGGTGAGGGTAACAGTCAGCTACCTGCCCCCAACATGTTGATGATGGACCGCATCGTCAAGATCAATGACAACGGCGGCGAACACGGCAAGGGCGAGATCCTGGCTGAGCTCGACATTACTCCGGATCTCTGGTTCTTCGATTGCCACTTCCCGGGTGATCCCGTGATGCCGGGCTGTCTCGGTCTGGATGCCATGTGGCAGCTGGTTGGCTTCTTCCTTGGCTGGAAAGGTGGCCCCGGCAAGGGTCGTGCTCTGGGCGTAGGTGAAGTGAAATTCACCGGCCAGATCCTGCCGACTGCCAAGAAAGTGACCTACAAGATCACCTTCAAGCGCGTCATCAACCGCAAGCTGGTGATGGGGATTGCTGATGGTGTGGTCGAAGTCGACGGCCGTCCGATCTACAGCGCCACCGACCTGAAAGTGGGCCTGTTCAAAGATACCACCGCATTCTGATCTCTCTGATTGGTGGTAAAACAGCATTAACGCAAAGGGGCCACAACGGCCCCTTTCCTTTTGTAATGAGTGATGAAGTACCTGCTACTTCATGAAGAGGCCTGAGCCCCGCCCTTCCATGGCGTCACGCCAACCACCAAGCCAATGCCCTCGGGCATCCAGGCATTGATACGGACACGCTTCTTTCTGTTTGCCGACCACGCCAGCCTGATAACCACGAGCACGAGCTCTTTCCAGACGGTCCCGCTTCTGTCTCTTCATCATCTACGACCCTCTTCGTGGAACAAAAAAAGCGACCAATTCTGCATCGGTCGCTTTCATCTTTACTCCTGCGAGCGCACTCGGTCAAACAAAAACTTCCACCCTAACCGGGCTATGTGACACAAGGCACTGAACTGGATTAAGTTTTAATTACAGGGAACTTACTCCTGATTTTTGAGTCCTTCCAGCTCTTCCCAGCGAGCAAATGCCTGCTCCAGCGCGGCTTCAGCGGCATTGAGGGCATCGAGTTTCGGCTGGGTTTTATCTGCCGGCAGCGAGAAGAACCCGGGCTGGTTGATCTCGCTTTGCAGCGCATCCAGCTCGGCTTCCAGCTGCTCAAGACGAGCAGGCAACCCTTCCAGTTCAAGCTGCAGCTTGTAGGAGAGCTTCTTGCTTTTCTTCGGCGCTTCTGGCGCGGCGGCAACGACCGGCTCGGGCGCCTTGACCGGTGCACTCCTGGCCTGTTGCTGGGCATTCTGCTGTTCACGGGTCGCCATCATATCGGCGTAACCGCCCACGTAATCGCTGATGCGGCCATCCCCTTCAAACAGCCAGCAGCCGGTCACTGTGTTGTCGATGAAGCGACGATCGTGACTGACCAGCAGCAGGGTACCGGGGTAGTCGGAAAGCAGCTCTTCCAGCAGCTCCAGCGTTTCCACATCCAGATCATTGGTCGGTTCATCGAGGATCAGCAGGTTGCTGGGCTTGAGGAACAGCTTGGCCAGCAGCAGCCGGTTCTTCTCGCCACCGGAGAGCGCCTTGACCGGCGTACGGGCCCGCTTGGGCTCGAACAGAAAGTCCTGCAGGTAACCAAGAATGTGACGGGAGCGGCCACGCACCATCACCTCCTGCTTGCCCTCACCCACGTTGTCCACCACTGTCTGCTCGGGATCGAGCTGCTCGCGGTACTGATCGAAGTAGGCCACCTCCAGATTGGTGCCCCCCTTGACGGTGCCACGGGTTGGCTCAAGCTGACCCAGCAACAGCTTGATCAGGGTCGATTTGCCGCAGCCATTGGGGCCGACCAGCGCAATCTTGTCGCCGCGCAGTACCTGCAGATCGAGCCCCTTGAACAGGGTGCGATCGCCAAAATCCAGCCCCAGCCCTTCGGTCTCGAACACCAGCTTGCCGGAGCGATTGACCTCGTCCAGTTGCAGCTTGGCCTTGCCCTGCAGCTCGCGGCGCTGGCTGCGCTCCATCCGCATCGCCTCAAGGGCGCGCACCCGACCTTCGTTACGGGTACGGCGAGCCTTGATACCCTGACGCACCCACACCTCTTCCTGGGCCAGTTTGCGGTCGAACTCGGCATTTTTCAGCTCTTCGACCCTCAGCCACTCCTCTTTCCCCTGCAGATACTCGTCGTAGTTGCCCGGCCAGGAGGTGATGGCGCCGCGATCGAGATCGATGATCCGGGTCGCCAGCTTGTGGATGAACTCCCGATCGTGAGAGATAAAGACGATGGCGCCGCGAAAATCCTTGAGGAAATCTTCCAGCCAGTTGATGGCTTCGATATCCAGGTGGTTGGTCGGCTCATCGAGCAGCAACAAGTCGGGATCGCAAGCCAGCGCACGGGCCAGCGCCACTTTGCGCAGCCAGCCGCCGGAGAGGCTGTCGAGGGTCACGTCAGGATCCAGCCCCAGCAGGGTCAACACCTGACTGATACGGGTCTCGAATTGCCAGCCGTTCTGATAATCGAGCTGCTCTTGCAACTCGCTCATCTTGCGAATGTTGGCATCTGACGGATCATGCGCCAGCTCCATGGAGATGTGGTGGTACTGCTTGAGCAGTTCCCCCACCCCCGCCAGCCCTTCAGCGGCATAGTCAAACACCGTCAGCTCGCTGGAAGCAGGCGGATCCTGCTCAAGGCGGGTCACTTTCAAATCTTGTTGCAGCACCAGACGCCCGTCGTCCAGCGGCAATTCGCTAGCAATGACCTTCATCAGGGTGGACTTGCCCGCCCCGTTGCGGCCAACCAGGCAGAGGCGCTCGCCCCGCTCGATGGTCAATTCGGCATTGTCGAGCAGCGGGAAATCACTGAACGACAGACATGCGCCGTGCAATGTTAAAAGAGCCATGTGTGTTCCTTATTTCATATGAAAAAAACGGGCAGCAGACTGGGTCTGCCCCCGTTTTATCGTCAAATCACTCTCACCCCTGACGGGCGGCCCAGCCCTTGAGCTCCACCAGCGTGAAAGGCCAGCCGAGCTCGCGGCCAGCCTCGTCACGCAGCACCGGAATGCGCACACGATAGGCGGCAAGCCACTGCTCATCATCCATGATGTCACATTGGCGGGTAGCGGTGGCAAGACCAGCCTCCTCCACCAGCGCCCAGGCCTGCTCGCACAGGTGGCAACCGTCGGTATGAAACAGGGTCAGCATCACGCCTCACCTTGCTCCGGCGCATGGGTGATGATCCAGCAGTTGTGGATGTGCTGGTTACGTTCGAAATCCTTCGGCCGCGTCTTCTGGGTGATGTTCTGGGCCTTGAGACCAGTGGCCTCGAGACCGGCCAGATCCATCTTGAAGTGACGCTTGTTGTTGGAGAAGACCAGAGTGCCGTCCGCCGCCAGCAGGCGCTTCAGGTGCTGCATCAGCAGCAGGTGATCGCGCTGTACGTCGAAGCTCTCGTCCATCCGCTTGGAGTTGGAGAAGGTGGGCGGATCGATGAAGATGAGGTCGTACTGCTCATCGGCTTCAGACAACCACTTCAGGCAATCGGCCTGGACAAACTTGTGCTGACGGCCCACCAGCGAGTTGAGACGCATGTTGTCCTGCGCCCAGTTCAGGTAGGTGTGGGACATGTCGACTGTGGTGGTCTCGCTGGCACCGCCAAGACCTGCATGCACGGTGGCACTGCCGGTATAGGCAAACAGGTTCAGGAAGCGCTTGCCCTTGGCCATCTGACCCAGCATGCGGCGAGTCTGACGATGGTCGAGGAACAGGCCGGTATCCAGATAGTCGTAGAGGTTGACCCACAGCCTGGCACCGTACTCCTGCACTTCCATCCGGTGCTGCTCTTCGGAGAGCTTCTGATACTGCTGTTTGCCTTCCTGACGCTCGCGCACCTTCAGGATCACTTTCTCGCCATCCATCCCGGTCACCTTGATGGCGGCCTGAACCATGTCGAGCAGACGTTGACGGGTTTTCTGGGCGGGGATGTCCTTGGGCGCGGCATACTCCTGCACCACCAGATAGTCCTGATAGCGGTCGATGGCAGCGTTGTATTCCGGCAAGTCGGCATCGTAGATGCGATAGCAATCGATGCCCTCTTTGTTGGCCCATTTCTCGAGGGTTTTCAGATTCTTGCGCAGACGGTTGGCAAAGTCCTGCGCCACCTCTTTCTGGGAAGCCACGGAGTCCAGTGCGATTTGATAATTGCGCAGCTGACACTCGAGGGCGCCATTGAACAGGCGATATTGCTTGTCGGCGCGCAGGCGCAGACAGCTGAGCAGCTCGGGCGATGCGGAAAGAATGGAGACTTTCCAACCCTGGAAGCTGCGACGCAGAGCATCGCCAAGGGCCTGATGCACTTCCAGCAGGGCCGGGAACTCGCCGAGACGCTCGCCGTAAGGCGGGTTGGAGATAAGCATGCCGACCTGGCGGGCCTCCCCTTGACCTTCTTCCCCTTCAACAGGGGCAGGCATCGGCAGCGGGTTTTCCAGCTTGGTGACGTCGGCCTGCTTGAAGGTGATGAGGTGGGCCACACCGGCCGCTTTGGCGTTATCACGGGCTTTGAGCAGCACGCGCTGGTCGGCATCACAACCAAACAGTTTTACTTCGCAACGCTGCATGCCACGTTTGGCACGTACTTGCGCTTCCATCATCAGGCTCTGCCACAGCTCGCTATCATGCTGCAGCCAGCGATCGAAACCGAAGCGCTCGCGGCGCAGCGCCGGCGCCATGTCGGCGGCGATAAAGGCCGCTTCAATCAGCAAGGTACCGGAACCGCACATGGGGTCCATCATGGGCTCACCGGCCCAGCCGCTACGGGCAATCATGGCGCAGGCCAGGTTCTCTTTGAGGGGTGCTTCACCTGTGCCCTGACGATAGAAACGCTGGTGCAGCGCCGGGCCTGACAAGTCCAGCGTGATATTGGCCTTGCCCTTGCCCAGGTGCGCCATGATGCGAATATCCGGCGACTTCTTGTCCACGTCAGGACGTACGTGACCGCGCTTGGTGAAGCGGTCAACGATGGCATCCTTGATCTTCAGCGCGCCATATTGGGTATTGCGAATGACAGGGTTGGTACCGGTAAAGTCTACCGCGATGGTAGAGGTACCGGAGAAGTGCTCTTCCCAAGGGATGGTGTGGGCGCCCAGATAGAGATCCAGATCGTCGTTCATCTGGAATTCGGAGAGCACCAGCACGATGCGGGAGGCAAAACGGCTCCACAGGCACGCCTTGTAGCCAATCGCCAGTTCGCCTTTGAAGTGGACGCCAGCCACGGTCTCACGGACCTGCTCTGCGCCCAAGGTGGTCAGCTCGTCGGCCAACAGGTTTTCCAGCCCCTTGGGGCAGGTTGCAAAAAATTCTTTCATCACGCTCACGGGGAACCCATAAAAATAGTGCCGCATTATACCTCATCAGGCGGGCTGGAGCATGCAAAAGTCGGCGCAAACGGCAGGATGGAAACAGATTGATAGGTGGCGAAAAGGTAAAAGGCCCCATGACTACCCGATGGCGAGATCATGGGGCCAGACATCATTTAGCGGATCACTTCATGCGAGCCTTGAAACGGGGATTGCTTTTGCAAATCACGAACAATTTGCCGCGGCGGCGTACCAACTGACAATCGGGATGACGCGCCCGTGCGGATTTGAGTGAACAGACAACCTGCATTCAGGACTCCTTCTTGCTTGAAAATGCGCCAAAGCGCTTGTTGAAACGGGCCACACTCCCCTCACTAGAAACCTGCTTCTGCTTGCCGGTATAAAACGAGTGCGACTGACTGGAAACATCGAGCGACACATAGGGATACTCCTTCCCGTCTTGCCACGTATAGCGGCGATCGCTCTTGATGGTTGAACCGACTAGGAAAAAGGCATCTGCCGCCGTGTCATGGAACAGCACCAAACGATAATCAGGATGAATATGAGGCTTCATGGCAACTCCATTTTGTTATGTTATAACAAAATGTAAGTGAGAATAGCTCTCGTTTCAATCATAAAATGTCGTATGAAGAAAATCGCTGCTGTGAGTGATGTGTTGACACTGAGGTGGAGGCACTACGCAAGCAGAACGAAACAAGAGGAAGGCACCATGCTTGCAGCACGGAAGACCAAGATACTGCGTGGGTCAGAATACAAGGTGCAAGAGGATGTAATAAGCCTCAGGAGAGGCTGGATCACAACCATGAAGATCAATCAGAATGGGCAAGATGTTCGCGGATCAATGAAGTATCAGAAACGAGGCGCGATTGAGGTGACCACAGTAAAAACAGGCAGCGGTATAATCACAGAGATAAAAAGATTGGTGAAAATATATCAACTGACCTGACGATATTGCTCGGTCACGGTAATACGCGGTTTCATCCGGTTATTCATCACCTTGATCACCCCGAAACGCGGCAAGGTCTTACTGGTGGTCAATACCAGATCGGCAGTGAGGTTCAAACAGACGCTAGCCTGATCCCCTGCCTCAATGACCATAAATTCGCCGTTGCCATGAGGTGTATTCATCAGGACCAGATCACCATTTTGCGGGATCACTTGCGGATGTTGTTCACTAAAAAACCAGCTTTGCGGCATCAGGGGTTTATAAAAACGACTGACCGCGATGGCATTAAGCACCAGTTGCACCTGATGGGGAATACTCCACTCAAGTTCGGCTGCTTTATCCATCAACTGATAATAGAGGGCTGCATCATCGACGCAAAAAGGCTGGGTTGCAAACGAGCTGGGCACCAATTGTCGCCCTTTATACTCGGTCGCAAATAACATGTTATCAGACAGGTCCAACATCAGACGGTCACTCTGGGCATCATAGTGCCATTGCCAGCTATCGGTCGGTTGGATAAACATGTTGGAGCCCTTACTTGATAATTACCAGTTGACTTTATTCCATATGCAGGAAATCAGCAACGTCAAATAAAGGGCTCCGCCATCTATTTCTTAAATATTGGTCACAATCTCTTTGACCAGCCCCGGCCCTTTATAAATAAAGCCGCTATAAATTTGTACCAGACTGGCACCGGCGGCCAATTTTTCACGGGCGGCCATGGCACTATCAATACCACCCACACCGATAATTGGCAGAGCACCATTGAGCGCCTTGGCCAGATGACGGATCACCTCGGTACTCTTGTGCTGCAGCGGACGCCCACTCAGGCCACCCGCTTCACCGGCGTGGGGCATGTCATAAATCATCTCGCGCTCGAGAGTGGTATTGGTGGCGATAACCCCATCAATGCCATTACGCACCAGCGAAGCGGCCACCTGTTCTATTTCTTCAAGGCTTAAATCCGGGGCAATTTTAACCGCCAGCGGCACATACTTTTTATATTGGGCGGCCAGCTCTTGCTGACGCACCTTGAGGGCGGCCAACAATTCATCCAGCGCTTCGCCATATTGCAGCGAACGCAGCCCCGGGGTGTTGGGGGAAGAGATATTGACGGCAATATAACCGGCATGATCATAAACCTTGTCCATGCAGATCAGGTAATCATCCTTGCCCTGTTCGATGGGAGTGTCTTTGTTTTTGCCGATATTAATGCCGATGACTCCCTGATATTTGGCCTCTTTTACCTTGGCCACCAGATGATCCACCCCCTTGTTGTTGAATCCCATCCGGTTGATGATCCCCTCTGCCGGAATAACCCGGAACAGGCGCGGCTTGTCATTACCGCTTTGGGGTCTGGGGGTGACGGTACCGACTTCGATAAAACCAAATCCCATGGCGCCCAGCGCGTCAATGCACTCACCATCTTTATCCAGACCGGCCGCCAATCCCACCGGATTGGCAAAAGAAAGCCCCATGACAGTGACGGGGCGTTTCGGCAAATTCTGGCGGAAGAAACAATCGAGTGGCGTACCGAGAAGGCGGGGCAAATATTTCATGGAGAGATCGTGAGCCTGTTCCGGATTGAGTTTGAACAGGAAATGCCTAGCGATGGGGTACAACATCTTTGCTCCTTAAAGAAAGCCCCGGCAACTGGCCGGGGCTTTGGGTGTAATGTCGGTGTCATGCCTTAATCTGGCAATTAAAGTGCCCGACAATTCAACTGGAGCAGGTTCAACTCTCGCAAGGCCACCGAGAACTTGGCGAACTCGTGGGTACTGGTGGTCTTGAAGTCGGCCAACATGTGGGTCCAACGGGACAAGAGTTGCTCATGCTCCGAAATCCAGTCGGCCAGTATGGTAGCGCATTCTCCCTGATCTTTGCACCCTTCCAGTACCACAGAAGTGAGACTGCGTTGCTGCCAGTCAAGATCTTCGCGGAAAGAGGCACGCGCCATCGCCTGCCAGTGGTTGCCGACCGGCTGATGGTTAATCTGGTCGAGGAACCAGTGCAGATCCAGTTTGGCTCCGAGGCGATAGTAAACGTTGGCGGCACGCAGGATATCGGTCTTGTGCTCCGCGGCAATCTGCGCCAGATCCAGGCTGGAGAAGAGGCTGCTCATATGGGCGACCTGACGGGCAATGGCTTCAGGCACCTGTTTCTCCATCCACTTGGCAACAGCCTGACGATGCTCGGCCACTTCGCTCTCATCCATCACCTCGTAAAGGTGCTTCCCTAAGGTCTCGAACGCTGGACGGAAGAAGGCGATGTTCTCGCTGATGCTCCAGCTGCGATTGCGGGCGCGCAGGAACCAGCGGGTGGCACGGCGCACAATGCGGCGGCTGTAGAACATAAGCTCGAGCTGAGTCTGGGCATCAACCAGGTTGTCGCACCCTTCGATATCGCGCCACAACTGGTTCATACCAAACACTTCGCGGGCCATGGCAAAGCAGCAGGCCACTTCGGCGACCGAGGCACCGGTCTCGTCCTTCATCCGGCTGGCGAAGTTGAGCCCCATGTCATTGACCAACATGTTGGCCACCCGGGTAGCGATGATCTCGCCGCGTAGCGGGTGATCGGCCAGCTGGGCACCAAACTGCTGCTGCACCTTGGCTGGGAAGCTGGTGACCAACATGTTGGCGAGGAAGGGCTCGTCGGTCACTTCCGGGCAGTTGAGCTGCTCTTTCAGCACCATCTTGCCGTAAGCCACCAGCACCGCCAGTTCGGGGCGGGTCAGTCCCTGCCCTGCCGCCATCCGCTCGGAAAGCTCCTCATCAGATGGCAGGAACTCCAACGCACGGTCCAGCTTGCCTTCCCGCTCCAGCCCCTGAATAAAGCGCTGTTGCTCTTTCAGTTGTTCAGAGCCGCGGAAGCTGGTGACCGAGATGGACTGGGACTGGCGATAGGCGTTGGTGATCACGATCTGCGCCACGTCGTCGGTCATCTCATAGAGCATCTGGTTGCGCTGCTTGAGGGTCAGATCTCCTGCCGCCACCAATTGGTTCAGCAGGATCTTGATGTTCACCTCGTTGTCGGAGCAATCCACCCCGCCCACGTTGTCGGTAAAATCGGTATTGATGCGACCGCCCTGACTGGCGTACTCCACCCGACCGAGCTGAGTGAAGCCGAGGTTACCCCCCTCGCCCACGATGCGGGCCCGCAAATCGCGACCATTGACCCGCAATGCGTCATTGCTGCGATCGCCCACTTCCCCATCGCTCTCGCGAGCGCTCTTCACGTAGGTGCCGATGCCGCCGTTCCACAGCAGATCGACATTGAGGCAAAGCAGTGCCTTGATCAGCTCGTTCGGCGCCATGCTGGCCTTGTCGGTGCCGAGTAGTGTCTGCATCTCGGGGCTCAGCTTGATGGACTTGGCAGAGCGCAGGAAGATGCCGCCCCCTTGTGATATCAGCTCGCGGTTGTAGTCATCCCAGCTGGAACCCGGCAGATCGAACAGCCGCTGGCGCTCGACAAAGCTCTTGGCCGCATCCGGGGTCGGGTCAACGAAGATGTGCATGTGGTTGAACGCGCCCACCAGCCGGGTGTGCTCGGAGAGCAGCATGCCGTTGCCGAACACGTCGCCGGCCATGTCCCCAATCCCCACGCAAGTGAAGTCGGTGGTCTGGCAGTTGACGCCAATTTCACGAAAATGCCGTTTGACCGACTCCCAGGCGCCGCGGGCGGTGATACCCATCTTCTTGTGGTCGTAACCGACCGAGCCGCCGGAGGCGAATGCATCACCGAGCCAGTGACCGTATTCGAGGCTGATCTCGTTGGCGATGTCGGAGAAGGTGGCTGTGCCCTTGTCGGCAGCGACCACCAGGTAGTAGTCATCCTCATCGTGACGCACCACGGATTTGGGCGGGATCACCTCGCCGCCGATGATGTTGTCAGTCACATCGAGCAGGCCGCGGATAAACAGGCGATAACAGGCCTTGCCCTCCTCCTGGATGACTGCACGGGGCGCCCCCACCGGCATCTGTTTGCAGTAGAAACCGCCCTTGGCCCCCACCGGTACGATGACGGTGTTCTTCACTTGTTGGGCTTTCACCAGACCCAGCACCTCGGTGCGGAAGTCCTCTTTGCGATCGGACCAGCGCAGGCCGCCACGGGCGACCTTGCCCCAGCGCAGGTGTACCCCCTCCACTCGTGGCGAGTAGACAAAGATCTCGAACTTGGGCAGCGGCAGCGGCATGTCGGTGATGCTGGACGGCGCCAGCTTGAAGGAGATATAGGGCTTGATGTTGCCCGCCTTGTCCAGCTGGTAGTAGTTGGTGCGCAGGGTAGCGTCGATCATCTCCACATAGCGGCGAATGATGCGATCGTCGTCCAGGTTGGCGACCTGATCCAGCTTGGTGGCAAGCTCCTCATGCAACTTGGCTTCTGCTTTGGCATCCTGCTTGCCAGCCGGGTCGAGGCGCTGCTCAAACAGGGTAAACAGCAGTTGAGCGATATCGGGGTAGCGGGTCAGGGTCTCTTCGATATAGGACTGGCTGAAGGAGACGCCGGTCTGGCGCATGTATTTGGCATAGGCGCGCAGCACCGACACTTGGCGGCCGGTGAGACCCGCCCCCAATACCAGCCGGTTGAAGCCGTCATCTTCCAGCTGCTTGTTCCAGATGGCGGCAAACGCCTGCTGGAAGCGTTGCTGGCTCTGGGCCAGATCAAAGGGCTGCTCGCCGTGCAGCAACATGGAGAAGTCGAGGATCCAGAACAGATCACCGCCCGGAGTGCGTACCTGATACGGGGTCTCGCCGATCACCCGCAGCCCCATGTTCTCCAGCATCGGCAGCACATCGGAGAGGTGAATGGGCTCGGTGCGATGGAACAGCTTGAGCCGTACCCGACGGTCGTTCTCCTCCTCCTGCGCGCGGTAGAACAGCATGCCCAGCGGCTCGGCTTCGCTCAGGTTATCGAGCGCCATGATATCGGCCACGGCCGAGCCCGGCAGCACATCTTCTTTGTAAGCGCGAGGGAATGCCGTGCTGAAACGGCGGCGCAACTCGTTGCCACGGGCCTCGCCATAGTGAGAGAGCAGCACGGAGTCGAGTCGGTCGTCCCAGCTGCGGGCCGCTTCAATCAGGTTGCTCTGTACTTCGTTCACATCCACATCCACGTTGTTGTTGTTGACCCGCACTATGTAGTGGGTCCGCGCCAGCACGCCTTCGGTGAAGTAGACGTTGAACTCCACCTCTTCGTTGCTGCCAAAATATTTCTGCAAAATTTGCTGGGTTTTGATCCGCAGCGCCGTGTTGTAGCGCTCCTTGGTGACATAGACCATGCAGGAGAAGAAACGGCCGTACACATCGCGGCGCACGAACAGCCGCAGCATGTCCCGCTCCTGCATCTCCAGCACCCCAAGGCCGGTAGCCAACAGCTCCTCTTCGCGGGCCTGGATCAGCTCGTCACGGGGGTAGGTTTCCAATACGTTCAGCAGCGCCTTGTAGGCGTGGGAGCCCTTCTCGTGACCGGAGGCGGCCATGATGCGTTCGAGACGATGGCTGATAAGCGGGATCTGGGTCGCGCTGGTGTTGTAGATGGAAGAGGCGTAGAGGCCGATGAAGCGATCTTCCCCGATCACCTTGCCATGCTCGTCAAAGCGCTTGATGCCGATGTAATCCACATAAGCCGGACGGTGCACCCGGGACTTGCTGTTGGATTTGGTGAGGATCAGCAGGTCAGAACTCAGGGCGGCGTGACGGGCGCTGGCTGGCATGTTGCCAAGGCGCTGACCCACCTCCTTGATGGAGTTTTTCATCAGCCCAAGGCTGGAGCTCGCCTGCGGCAGGATCTCGTGATCCCCCTCCACCGCCTTGACGTCGTAGCGGCGATAGCCCATCAGGGTAAAGTTGTGGGCTGCCACCCATTTGAGGAAGGCAACGCAGGAGGCCACCTCCTCCTTGCTGACCGGGTGCTTGCGCTTGGGCAGTTCGTCAATGATCTCATTGAGCTTGGCCAGCATGGGCTGCCAGTCGCCGACTGCCAGCGCCACTTCACCAGCCACCGAGTTGAGCTCGGCAGCCAGCGCGGCCATCTGCTCCTCGCTGGTGAGGTGATCGATCTCGATAAGGAAGGCCGTTTCAACCGAGGTCTGCCCGTCGGTGTTGTCGAGCTCCAGAATGGCGTCAATCTTGCCATCCGCACCGCGAATGAGGTGCAGCGGTTGGTGCAGCATCATGTGGGCGGTGATATTGAGCCGTTTAAGCGCCATCCGGATGGAGTCCACCAGGAAGGGCGAGTCCTGCAGGATCACCTCGACGATGGTATGGGGCGATTGCCAGCCGTGACGGGTCAGCTCGGGATTGTAGACCCGGATGTAGGGATCGGTACCGCTGCGCTGATTGAGGGCATTCCACAGGCTCAGGGCCGCGCCGTAGAGATCGCTGTCATTGCGATCGTGCAGGTCGGAGCTCGCCATGTTGCCGTAGAACTTGGCAACGAAGCGTTCGACCAAAGAGGCACTGTTTTTGGGCAACTTCTGATGGATCAGGCTGAGAACGTTTTCGAGCAGAACTGAGGTAGGGGCGTCTTTCAATGCCATTTTTATATTCCTTATCGGACGACATTAACCACCGACGCAGAGGCAACCACCCTGGTTACCCGCTGGTGCAGAGTTGTTGCGAAGTGTAATGGCTTGGCTAAGGGAAGGCGAGGAAAGGTGCTAACGAGATGTTAAAAACAAGGTGCAGATCACGGCTTAAACTGTGATAAATTTTGTAAATAACCCAAAATACAGAAATTCCCACTACCTTTGTGCCAGTTTACCGGATAGATAGTGACGCGAAGCAGATAAACAGTCGGTAATCTGTTCGATTTTTGTTAATTTATGCGTTCGAGGCTGATAAAGCGGTAATCGTCCTGAGTTTTGAGCCGAAAATAGCCATGCACACCATTGATGGCGACAAAGGGGCGTATTTTTTCTATGCCAAGTTCCAGGGTCAATCCCTGTTCGCTGCGCACCACCAGCCGTCTAGCGTGCCCCTGATACATCAGCATCACCTCGTCACTGCTCAATGAGAGCCGAAAAGTAAATTGCTTCACACTTGCTCCTGATCACACGACAAATCACACAATAGGGGCAGGCGCATTCACGCCCCTGCCCCGTCGACACTTACTGCTGCAGCGCCTTGCTGACCTTCTCGAACAGATCCCGTGCCAGCCCCTCAAGGTTGGCAAGGCGGTTCAGCTCGGCGCGGATCAGCGCCTTGCGCGTTTCATCCAGTCGCTTGAACTGGATAAGCGGGGTAATGAGGCGGGAGGCCACCTGCGGATTGACCTCGTTGAGCTCGATCAGCAGATCGGTCAGGAAGCGGTAACCGCTGCCATCCACCGCATGGAACTGAACCTGATTGCTCATGGCGAAGCTGCCGATCAGCGCCCGCAGCCGGTTCGGATTGCGAATGCTGAAAGTGGGGTGATTCATCGCCTGTTTCACTTCACTCAGCACATCGGCAGCCGGTTTGCTGCCAATCAGCCGCAGCCAGTTGTCCAGCACCAGTCCATCCTTGGCCCACTTGCCTTCAAAATCGGCCAGCAGCGCAGCGCGGCATGGCAACAGATAGCCGTTGGCCACCTGCAGCGCCGCCAGGGTGTCGGTCATGTTGTCGGCAGTTGCATACTGCTCGCGCACCAGCGCATCGGCATGCTCCGCATCCAGCGCCGCCAGATAACCGAGCACTACCCCTTTGAGGGCTCGCTTGGCCATATCGGCATGCACCACCTGATAACCGTTCAGACGCAGACTCTGATAGGTTGCCGCCAAGCGCGCGCCAAAGGCCTCGGCAAGACGGGTGTGGATCGCGTCGCGTACCTGATGGATGGCATCGATATCGGCCACCTCGAACAGCTCGGCCAGGGTCGCTTCACCGGGCAGCGCCAGGATCTCCGCCTTGAGGGCTAAGTCCAGTTCGCTATCGTCCAGAATGGCGACGAAGGCGGCCAACAGGGTTTGGGAGAGCTCGACCCCCTGCCCGTGCTGGACCCGCGCCACCCCGTCGATGACCGCCTTGTTGATCAGCATCTGGGCCGCATCCCAGCGGGCAAACTCGTTGCGGGCAAAGCGCATCAGAAAGGCGAGCGCTTCATCGCTGTAGTCATAGTGCAGCTTGACCGGCGCGGAAAAGTCCCGAAGCAGGGAGGGAACCGGCTTGACCGGCACCCGATCGAATTCGAAGGTCTGCTCCGCTTCCAGCACGTCGAGCACGTTGCCGATGGCCTTGCCCTGATACTGCAGCGCAATGACGTCACCCTGCTCGTCATAAAGCTCGATGTCGAGAGGGATATGTAGCGGCAGCTTTTGCGGTTGATCCTGAGTCGGCGGCGTGTGCTGGCTCACATGGAGGCGATAGATACCGCTGGCGGCATCGTACTCGTCGGTCACGGTCAGCTCGGGGGTGCCGGACTGGCTATACCAGCGGCGGAAACGGCCGAGATCCACACCGGAAGCATCCTCCATCGCCTGCACGAAATCATCGCAGGTGGCGGCCGAGCCGTCGTGACGCTCGAAGTAGAGACGCATACCGGCCTGGAAGGCATCTTCCCCCAGCAGGGTGTGCATCATGCGGATCACTTCCGACCCTTTTTCATAAACGGTCAGGGTGTAGAAGTTGTTCATCTCGATCACCACATCCGGGCGGATCGGGTGTGCCATGGGGCCGGCATCTTCGGCAAACTGCGGGCCGCGGACGGTACGCACGTTGTTGATGCGGTTGACGCCACGGGAGCCCAGATCGGAGGAGAACTCCTGATCCCGGAACACTGTCAGCCCCTCTTTCAGGCTGAGCTGGAACCAGTCACGACAGGTGACGCGGTTGCCGGTCCAGTTGTGGAAATATTCGTGACCGATCACCCGTTCGATACCGTGGTAGTCGCCATCGGTAGCGGTGGCCGGATTGGCCAGCACGAACTTGGAGTTGAAGATGTTGAGCCCCTTGTTCTCCATGGCGCCCATATTGAAGAAGTCCACCGCAACGATCATGTAGATGTCGAGATCATACTCGAGGCCGAAACGCTGCTCGTCCCAGCGCATGGAGTTGATGAGGCTCTCCATGGCAAAACCGGCGCGATCGAGGTTGCCCTTGTCGACGAAGATCTCGAGGGCAACCTTGCGGCCGCTCTTGGTGGTGTAGTGGCTGCGCTCGACATCGAAATCACCGGCCACTAGCGCAAACAGGTAGCTGGGTTTGGGGAAAGGATCCTGCCACTGTACGAAGTGACGGCCGCCATCCAGATCACCGCTGTCGACCTTGTTGCCGTTGGAGAGCAGGAAGGGGAACTGGGCTTTGTCGGCGGTAATGCGGGTGCTGTAACGCGCCAGAATGTCGGGGCGGTCCAGATAATAGGTGATGCGGCGAAAGCCCTCCGCTTCACACTGGGTGCAGTAGGCATCGCCAGACTTGTAAAGCCCTTCCAGCGCGGTGTTGGCAGCCGGATCCAGCAGGGTGACGATGGTCAGCACACATTCGGCAGGCAGGTTGAACAGGGTCAGACTGCTCTCGCCTTGCTCGTAGTGGTCACAGGGAATGCCATCGATGGCAACGCTCTTGAGAGTCAGCTGTTCACCATCGAGTACGAGCGGCGCATTGTGCTCACCGTTGCGACGAATGCGGGTGATGGCGGTGACCTGGGTCAGCGGCTCCTGCAGTTGGAAATCGAGGTCGATGGTGTCGATCCAGTAGAGCGGCGCCTGATAATCCTGGCGATATTTGGCCGTCATGGCCTGGGAGTGATCGGTCATTATTGTCTGCTTCCACGCTTGTTAAAGGCGAGAAAGAGGCTGTCACAACCAACTGGCGGGGTCAAACAATTTGCATGACGTCAGATACGCCAGACAAAAAGAAAGGGCGACCGCAGTCGCCCTTGTGCATTACAGGTCGCCTTGTCAGCTGCGTTTGCTGACCTTGGCCAGATCTGCCGTGATATTGGCCGCTTCGATGAGATACTCATCGGGCGCTTCGAAATCAGCGGGCAGTTCATCCAGACTCTTCACCGCCGGCTTGCCAAGACGTGCCAGACGCTCGTTGGTACGTTTGAGCGCTTTCTCATCCTGTTTCGCCTGCTCTGCAACACGCTCCGCCTCGTTGAGGGAGACCGACTTCTTGTCTTTCTCCTCCTTGTAGTCGGCGATGTCCTGCATCACATAGGCAAACTCGGGATCCTTGGCGATCCGGGCATCGTGCGCCGCCTGCAACTTGGGCAGCAGGCTGGCGAAGTTGCCGAGTTTCTCGTAGTTGGCGGAGGCAATCTTGTCCCACGGCAACGCATTGAACTCACGGCTTTCGCCCGTCTCTTCCGGAGCAACCGGTGTCGGGAAGCTGATATCCGGCGCAACGCCCTTGTTCTGGGTGCTGCCACCGTCGATCCGGTAGAACTTGGCGATGGTGTACTGCACGTGACCGAGCGGCTGCTCGTAGAAGTCATAGACCTTGGCGAGACTGCGATGCTGCTGCACCGTCCCCTTGCCGAACGAGTTTTCACCCAGAATCAACGCGCGGCCATAATCCTGCATGGCAGCAGCGAAGATCTCGGAGGCCGAGGCACTGTAGCGATCGATCATCACCGACATGGGGCCGCCGTAGTAGACGTTGCCATCGTCATCGCCATTGACCGTGATACGGCCCATGTGATCACGAATTTGCACCACGGGACCACTGGCAAAGAAGAGACCGCTCAGGGCGGAAGCTTCGGTCAGGGCGCCGCCGCCGTTACCGCGCAGATCGATGATCAGACCATCGATCTTCTTCTTGTTCAGGCTGGAGAGCTCCTTGATCACGTCGTCGTGCAGATTGACGTAAAAACTCGGGATCTCGATGACGCCAATCTTCTTGCCTTCGGCGTTAATCACCTTGGACTTGGCTGCCCGGTCTTCAAGGCGCACCTTGTCGCGGGTCAGCTCGATCTGCTCGGTCTTGGCGGTTGCGCCCTTGCCGCGCTGGATCTCCAGCTTGACCTTGCTCCCCTTGGGCCCCTTGATGAGCTCGACCACGTCATCAAGACGCCAGCCGATCACATCGACAATCTTGCCATCTTCCTGCCCTACCCCGGTGATCTTGTCATCGGGTTTGAGGTGGTTGGATTTGGCAGCCGGGCCACCTGGCACCAGAGAACGGATGACGGTAAAGTCATCTTCCGCCTGCAACACTGCACCAATCCCCTCCAGCGAGAGGTTCATCTCGGTGTTGAAACGATCGGCACTGCGCGGTGAGAGGTAACTGGTGTGCGGTTCGATGGCGCGAGCGAAGGAGTTCATGAAGAGCTGGAAGACATCTTCGCTCTCGGTCTGGGACATCCGCTTGATGGCGTTGTTGTAACGCTTGCCAAGCAGCTCCTTGATCTCGGGCCACTCCTTGCCGCTGAGCTTGAGGCTTAGGGCATCGAACTTGACCCGCTGACGCCACAGCTCGTTGAGCTCTGCTTCATCTTTGGGCCAAGCCGCCCCTTCCCGATCAAACACATAGTTGTCGGTCTGGGTAAAATCGAAAGGAGTATCAAGCAGTTTGAGGGCGTATTCGAACCGCTCATAACGCCGCTGCTGACTCAGGTTGAACATCTCGTAGGCGGGAGCCAGACGGCCTCTTTCGAGGTCGGTGTCAAAACCGTTACGGTACTTTTCAAAACGGCTGATATCAGAGGCCAAAAACAGGTTGCGGCTGTAGTCCAAATTCTCCAGATATTTATCGAAAATCACGGAGGAAAAGGCATCGTCCAGCTTGAACTGTTTGTAGTGCGAGCGGGTAAACAGATTGGTAATTCGCTTGCTGGCCGTAGCATGTTGGCTCTCTTGAGCCAACACAGGCAAATCACTCTCCTTGAGCACCGGCTCGATGGCCTGTGCAAGCCCGGCAAGCGCCAGGCTACAGGCAACGAGGGAAAAACGAATTACGCCATGCTTCAACATTTGTCTCCTTAGAGAACCAAGTGCTCTGATTTGACCCGCACCATCATGCCGGTCTGCAGTTGGACCTGTACATCGTCCTTGGTTACTTCCTTGATGGTTGCCGGAACCGGGAATTTACCCATAACGACGCGCACATCCTGGCCCACTTTCAGCGTAGCGGCATCCACTTTAACCAGCGGAGCGTCAGCGACCGGTGCCTTGGCGGCAGCTTTCGGCTTGGCAGCTACATCAGCTTTCTCGGTTTTGCGCACAGCAGGACGACGGGGCTTCTTGGCCTTCTCATCCTTCTCTTTGGTATTGGTACGACGGCTGGCGAATACGCGCTCTTTGCTCTCTTTCAGAGCTTGCTTGGCGTGCTCGATGTGCTCTTCGGTCAGCAGCTCGCCCGGGTTGCCATCCAGATCAACGCGAGCCTGGCCAGCTTTGAGACCGTGCAGGTAGCGCCAGCTGGAGGTGTATTGACGCAGTGCGGAACGCAGCATGGTCTTGGAGACTCTGGCATCGTCAGCAAGACGCTCGGCCAAATCCTGGAAGATGCCAATCTTGAGCGGCTTGGCCTCTCCTTCAGCAACGAAACAGGCCGGGAATTTCTCGACCAGGTAGGCAACGATCTCTTTACTGTTCTTCAGCTTCTCAGTGTTTTCCATGTATAACCTTGGCTTTCATATAAACGCACGGGCACGTCCCGAGCACAACAAAGGCCCCATTATAGAGAGCTTGGGGCCTTTTGCGAACCATCTAGCAATGACTTAGAGCATGCTTTCCAAAATTTGCACCGTTTCTTCGAGGCCAATCCGGTCTTCCTGGTCGAAACGGTTAAAAATCGGACTGTCGATATCGAGCACCCCGATGATCTCGCCACCACGGCGCAGCGGGATCACGATTTCCGAGTTGCTCGCGCCATCGCAAGCGATGTGACCGTCGAACTGGTGGACATCGTCAATGAGCTGGGTTCTCCCCTCTGCCACTGCCGTACCACATACCCCGCGGCCGACCGGGATCCGCACGCAGGCCGGTTTACCCTGAAATGGCCCCAATACCAGGGTCTCGCCCTGCAACAGATAAAAACCGACCCAGTTGATCTCCGCCAGCTCCTGATTAAGCAGTGCGGAGAGGTTGGCCAGATTGGCAATCAGATCGGTTTCCCCCTCCAGCAGCGCCTTGGCCTGCTGGTTGAGGGTGCGATAAAACGGTTGTTTTTCAATCATGATTAAATGAACTTCACTCCCTGATGGTTTGGGGAAGGTAACGCCTGGCCGGGAAATTTCAAATATTTTTTCCACTCCCCACCTCTTGCGCCGTTATTCCCGGGCAACGGAAAGCGCCAATTGCTGGCGTTGACCATTACTCCACTCGATATTTAACAACCAGATCATGACGGGTGATGTACAGCTCCCCACCTGGGTCACCCCCTGCCACTGTCCGTCTATTTCTTCAAAGCTCACCGGAATGGTGCCCATAAACATATCTTTGCCTTCGAGTGTCGCTTTCATCGGCTTGATGGCTGGATCGCCGCCGGTAATAGCGATGGCAAAGTCATGTTCGGCGCGCAGCGGTAATTCCTTGATGCCGACCGTCAGTGGCTTGTCACCAATCAGCGCGCTGCAAGGGGTGTGGGAAAGATCACAAATCTGATCTTTTTTCTGGTCAGCAGAGACGCTGTTATCGGCCGAAAACCATGTGCGATAGGCCATCAGCGCCAATAACAGCGCCAATACCAGTACGAGGTGCAAAACTTTACGTGCGGTAAGTCTCTCTTTCATCAAAAACTGTCCGATTAAGATGCAATTAAAATAGTTTTTTGTGATCTCGAACAAGGTAAAAAACTGCCATATCGAGACCGGACGGAGCCAAATATATCACTGTTTATACTGTTATTTTACCTGTCAGTTCAGTATCATTCCCATGCAGTTTTCATTTAGCCATCTTTTGCTTTTCCTTTCGTTAACAGATGTTAACAACTGGTCGGCGGTGGCTGATGAAGCCAGTCCGGTTCTCCGGATACAAAACCAAACAACAGCAGCATCGGAAGCGGAATATAACGATGAGCCATACAACTAACCATCCTGAGTACAACTACACCGTTGTTCGCCAGTTTACCGTCATGACGATTGTCTGGGGAATTGTCGGCATGTCGGTTGGCGTACTGATCGCAGCCCAGTTGATCTGGCCTGCCCTCAACTTCGAGACCCCGTGGCTGACTTACAGTCGTCTGCGGCCCCTCCATACCAACGCAGTGATCTTCGCCTTCGGCGTCAGTGCACTGATGGCCACCTCGTTCTACGTGGTGCAGCGCACCTGTCAAACCAGACTGTTTGGTGGCCCGCTGGCAACCTTCGTCTTCTGGGGCTGGCAAGCAATCATCCTCTCTGCCGCCATCTCTCTGCCGCTGGGTTACACCTCCGCCAAAGAGTATGCCGAGCTGGAGTGGCCGATTGATATCGCCATCACTGTGGTATGGGTCGCCTATGCCATCGTCTTCTTCGGCACCCTGATGAAGCGCACCACCTCCCACATCTATGTGGCAAACTGGTTCTTCGGCGCCTTCATCATCACCGTTGCGGTGCTGCACATTGTCAACAACATGGAAGTGCCGCTCTCCGGCATGAAGTCCTACTCCATGTACTCCGGCGCCATGGACGCCATGGTGCAGTGGTGGTATGGCCACAACGCGGTAGGCTTCCTGCTGACCGCCGGCTTCCTGGGGATGATGTACTACTTCGTGCCCAAGCAGGCCGGTCGTCCGGTTTACTCCTATCGCCTCTCCATCGTGCACTTCTGGGCGTTGATCTCCCTCTATATCTGGGCCGGTCCGCATCACCTGCACTACACCGCACTGCCTGACTGGGCCCAGTCACTGGGCATGGTGATGTCCCTGATCCTGTTCGTACCCTCCTGGGGCGGTATGATCAACGGCATCATGACTCTCTCCGGTGCCTGGCACAAACTGCGTTATGACCCCATCCTGCGCTTCCTGATCGTCTCCCTCTCTTTCTACGGCATGTCGACCTTCGAAGGCCCGATGATGGCGATCAAAACCGTCAACGCCCTCTCCCACTACACCGACTGGACCGTTGGTCACGTGCACTCCGGTGCGCTGGGCTGGGTTGCCATGGTCTCCATCGGTGCGGTCTATCACCTGATCCCGAACCTGTTCGGTCAGGGCCGGATGTACAGCGTCAAGCTGATCAACGTTCACTTCTGGCTGGCGACCGTGGGCACCGTGCTCTACATCGTTGCCATGTGGATTTCCGGCGTGATGCAGGGCCTGATGTGGCGTGCAGTCAACGAAGACGGCACCCTGACCTACAGCTTCGTTGAAGCGCTGCAGGCATCCTATCCCTTCTATTTCGTGCGCTTCCTGGGAGGCTGCTTCTTCGTCACCGGCATGTTGCTGATGGCTTACAACGCCTATCGCACCATCACTGCGCCCAAAGGTTCTCTGGAACCTGTCGCCCAGCCAGCATGATTGAAGAGGTCAACCCATGAGCAACAATAACCGTCACGAAATATTTGAAAAAAGCGTTCCCATGCTGGTGGTCGGCATCATCTTTGCCATCAGTCTGGGGGGCCTGGTTGAAATCACCCCGCTGTTCTTCCAAAAGCAAACCACCGAGCCGGTGGAGGGCCTCAAGCCCTACACCGCTCTGCAGATGGAAGGGCGCGACATCTTCATTCGCGAAGGCTGCACCAACTGCCACAGCCAGATGATCCGTCCGTTCCGTGCCGAAACCGAGCGTTACGGTCACTACTCGGTCGCCGGTGAGAGCGTCTGGGAGCACCCCTTCCTGTGGGGCTCCAAGCGTACTGGTCCGGATCTGGCCCGTGTCGGTGGCCGTTACTCCGATGAGTGGCACAAGGTTCACCTGATCAACCCGCGCGATGTGGTACCGGAATCCAACATGCCCGCCTACCCCTGGCTTGATACCAATGTGCTGACCGGTGAGATGACGGCCAAGAAGCTGGCGCTGTTCCGCGATCACTTCGGTGTGCCCTATACCGATGCCGATATTCAGGGTGCTGGCGAAGCCGTCAAGGGCAAAACCGAGCTGGATGCGCTGGTGGCCTATCTGCAATCACTGGGTCATGCCCTGAAATAAGGAGGCGAAGATGGACTACGGCACATTTCGCGGTCTGTATACCCTGCTGTTGATGGCCATCATGATTGGCATCATCGTCTGGGCCTACAGCAAACGCCGCAAGACCTCTTTCGACGAGGCTGCCAATCTGGTTTTTGCCGATGATGAGCAACCCGGTGCTGATAAAAAGAACGCAGGAGCGAAACAATAATGAGCACTCTGTTTAGCATTTTTGTGACTGTCATCAGTCTGGGAACCATCCTCGGCTGCTTCTTGCTGCTGATGTGGTGCCGCAAGGACAAGATGGGTGTTGAAGAAGGCAAATCGATGGGTCACTCCTTCGATGGCATCGAGGAGATCAACAACCCGCTGCCGAAGTGGTGGACTTACATGTTCCTCTTCTTCATCGTCACCGGTCTGGTCTATCTGATCGCCTTCCCGGGGCTTGGCAACTTCAAAGGCCTGCTGGGCTGGCAAAGTTCCAACCAGGACGTGCGCTCGCTGGCCGAATCCAAGGCTGCAACCGAATCGGCCAAGGCTGAAGGTCGTGCGGTGGAGTATGACCGCGAGGTCGCCAAGGCTGACGAGATCTACGGCGCCAAGTTCCGTGAACTCACCTACGAAGCGGATGGCAAAACCTATCGTGCCATTACCGAGATCGCCAAGGATCCGGAAGCCCTCAAAGTGGGTCAGCGTCTGTTCCTGCAGAACTGCTCCCAGTGTCACGGCTCCGATGCCCGTGGTGGCCGCGGCTTCCCGAACCTGACCGACAGCGAATGGCAATGGGGCGGCCAGCCTGATCAAATCAAGACCACCATCATGGGCGGTCGTCAGGGGATCATGGCTGCCTGGGGTGAAATCCTCGGCAAAGATGGCGTTCAGGAAGTGGCCTCCTATGTGCTGAGCCTCTCCGGTCGCAAGGTCGACCTGGTGGAAGCGAAGAAAGGTGAAGCACGCTTTGCCATCTGCGCTGCCTGCCACGGGGCCGATGCCAAGGGCGGTGTTGCCGTCGGTGCGCCAGATCTGACCAACAACACCTGGCTCTACGGTGGCTCCCGCGAAGTGGTGGTGCAAACCATTACCCACGGTCGTCACGGCGTGATGCCAGCCTGGAAAGATATTCTGGGTGAGGACAAGGTTCACCTGCTGGCCTCCTACGTTTACAGCCTGTCTCATCAACAGTCTGCCAAATAAGGTTCGCCCGTAACGTTGTAACATGTGATAAACACGTGATTACACAGCAAAAAGCCTCGACTCCTCGAGGCTTTTTGTTATCTTGTGTTGCGTAAAAACCATCTTCCACGTTAATCATTCGTTTCATGGCAGTAGCAATCATGACCCAACCTCTCTCCAAACCGTGGTATCGCCAATTCTGGCCCTGGTTTATCATCGCCCTCCCCACTGCCGCCGTTGTCGGCAGCATCGCCACCGCCATCATCGCCAGCAAGGATGGGGTCAATCTGGTGGCCGAGGACTATTACAAACAAGGGAAAGAGATCAATCAGGACTTGAGCAAGTTTGACCGCTCCGAAGCGCTCAATATCCGCTTTGGGCTGGAAGTTGACGGCAACGAGCTGACCCTCAAACCTATCAGCGGTGACATTCCTGCCGGGCAAGCTCTCTATCTTTCATTGTTTCACCCGACCTTGGCCGGTCAGGACAGCGAACACATGATCACCGCCGATGCGAGCGGCACCTATCGCCTCCATTTCGACAAGCCGCTGGTCGGCAAGTGGCACATTCGGGTCGATGCCTTCGATCACCAGTGGCGATTGCAAGAGACCGTCCAGCTGCCCACCTTGGCCACTGTCGAACTCGACCCGAAAGGACGCTAAGCCATGACCGGCTGTTCTCACTGTGGCGAGCCGGTACTCGCCAGCGCACCTGCTGCTTGCATTCTGCATTCAGGGGGGCATCAATCATGACCCCCTGCTTTCACTGTGGCGAGCCGGTACCCGCCAATAGTGGCTATTCCCTCGAGATAAAGGGGATTGTTCGCCCCATGTGCTGCCCCGGTTGTCAGGCGGTGGCAGAAACCATCATGGAGTGCGGCCTCGCCAGTTACTACGATCACCGCACCGCTCCCGGCACCAAGGGGGATCTGGTGCCCGAGGAGCTGGCCGCCCTCACCCACTACGATCTGGCAGAAGTGCAACAGGAGTTTGTCACCGACAGCGGTACCCTTCGCGAAATCCAGCTGACAGTTGAAGGGCTCACCTGCGCCGCCTGTGCCTGGCTTATCGAACGCCACCTGATGACCCTTGGCGGCCTGCGCTACATCAACGTCAACACCACCACCCACCGGGCCCGCATCAAGTGGGATCCGGACCAGCTCTCCCTGAGTGACATCCTCAAGGGATTTGCCCAGATCGGCTATCGCGCCTATCCGTTCCAGACCCATCAACAGGAGGCGCTCTACGCCAAAGAGGTGCGCAGCTATATGTTCCGGCTGGCACTGGCAGGGCTTGGCTCAATGCAGGTGATGATGTGCGCCGTGGCCCTCTATATGGACCTATTCATCAGTGTTGAAGATGAGTTCATGGTGTACTTCAAGTGGATAAGCCTGCTGCTCTCCACCCCCATCATGATCTATTCAGCCCAACCCTTTTACGTGGGTGCCTGGCGCAGCCTGAAACAGGGCCACCTGTCGATGGATGTGTCGGTGTCGCTGGCGCTGATCGGGGCTTTTATCGCCTCCATGTGGGCCACCGTGTTCAATACCGGTGAGGTCTATTACGACTCCATCACCATGTTCGTCTTCTTCCTGCTGCTGGGGCGCTTTCTCGAGTTGCGGGCCCGGCGCAAGGCGTCGGAATCGAGCTCCAACCTAGCACGACTGGTGCCCATCATGGCGACCCGCATCGATGATGAAGGGGAGCATGAGGTTGCAGCCAAGACCTTGCAGGTCGGCGATCGCGTACGGGTGCTGGCCGGCGCCACCTTGCCGGCGGACGGCATCATTGTCGAAGGGCAAGCCAGCCTCAACGAATCCATGCTGACCGGTGAACAGCTGCCCCTGCTCAAACAGCGCGGTGATCAGGTCTATGCCGGCACCATCAACACGGATGCCCCGCTGCAGATCCGGGTCAGCCACCGTATCGAAGAGTCGCGGATCGCCCAGATCATGCGGCTGCAGGATCACGCCCTCGATGACAAACCGGCCATCGCCCAGATGGCGGATCAGCTGTCGCGCCACTTTATTCTGGTGCTGCTGATCATTGCCGCCGCGGTCTGGACTTTCTGGCACTTCCATCAACCGGATCAGGCGTTCTGGGTCACCCTCGCCGTGCTGGTTGCCACTTGCCCCTGTGCCCTGTCACTCGCGACCCCGACGGCACTGACCTCGGCCACCGCCAATCTGACCCGCAACGGCATTCTGCTGCGCCGTGGTCATGTGCTGGACGTGCTGACCAAGGCAAACCGGATCGTGATGGACAAGACCGGTACCCTGACCACAGGGGAGGTCAGTCTGACGCAGACTCAGGCGTTGGCCGACCTTGACGAGGCGCACTGCCTCGCCATCGCCCGGGCCATGGAGGCGCAATCCGAGCACCCCATAGCTCGCGCCTTCCGGCTGCCCGCCGACAGTATCAGTGTGCTGCCATCCGCCCGCGAGATCACCCCGGTCATCGGTCACGGCATCACAGCTATGGTGGATGGCGTACGCTACCGCATCGGCAGTGCCCGCTGGCTTGGGCTGGATCCGGCGCAAGAACGCGGCCGCGGTCTGGCTATCTATCTGGCCGACGAGCAGCAGGTCTTGGCCCGCTTCAATCTGGAAGATACCCTGCGCCCCGATGCTAGGGCGCTGATCGCGGCATTCAAGGCAGCAGGTCTGCAAACTACCGTGCTGACTGGCGACAGCTCTTTGCAGGCAGACGAGATTGCCCGCGAGCTGGGCGTGGATGAGCTGGTCAAGGGGGTCTCACCCGATGGCAAGCTGGCCTACCTCAAGGCCCGGGAAGCCCAAGGGGATATCAGCATCATGGTGGGCGATGGCATCAACGACGCCCCGGTACTGGCTGGCGCTCACGCCTCGTTTGCCATGGCTGGTGGCACCGATCTGGCGAAAAACAGCGCCGACGCCATCCTGCTGGCCGATGACCTGAGCCGACTGCTCGAGGCCAGAGTGCTGGCAATGCGTACCCGCAAGATCATCATCGAGAACTTCGCCTGGTCCATCGGTTACAACCTGCTGGTGCTGCCGCTCGCGGCCTGCGGCTGGCTGCCCCCCTATCTGGCGGCGGCGGGTATGTCGCTCAGCTCACTCATCGTGGTAACCAACTCCATGCGCCTCAACCGATGAGGCTGGTGGCGGAAAATAGCTGAAAATATGGCCTGCCTCCGATGCAGGCCACATTTCTCACTGATAGCGGCTGGCCCTCTGCCCGAACAGGGTTACCATAGGGGACGCTTGCCAAGGATGAACGCCAAGGTACCTCTCATGAATATAATTTTTGTCCTGATCCCCATCGCTATCCTGTTTGTGATCATCGCCGGGGTCGTCTTCTTCTGGGCCATTCGCTCCGAACAGTTTGAAGATCTCGACCGGCAGGGTTCCAACATCCTGTTTGACGAAGAGCAACCTGCCCACAAACCCGCAAAGCCTGCTGACCATGACCCACAACCTTGATCTGGCCGGCGCCCTGCTGGTCGGACTGGCAGGCTCTGCCCACTGTATCGGCATGTGCGGTGGCGTCTCCGCCGCGCTCTCCATGGCGATCCCCGCCAACAAACAGCACTTCTGGGGGCGGCTCGCCTATCTGCTCAACTACAACCTCGGCCGGATCCTGAGCTATGTCATTGCAGGTGCTCTGGTGGGCGGCCTGCTCGCCACCACCAGCGAGCTGGGCGCAGGCAAACACGCTATTGCCGGCTTACGCCTCGTGGCAGCGCTATTGATGATTGCGCTTGGCCTTTATCTGGCGGGCTGGTGGCAAGGGGTCTTGCTGCTGGAGCGGCTCGGCGCCAGACTTTGGCCCCGTATCAAACCGCTGGCGGGCAAATTTATCCCCTTCACCTCACCTGTGCAGGCACTGCCCTTTGGCATGGTGTGGGGTTGGCTCCCCTGCGGGCTGGTCTACTCCATGCTGACCTGGAGCGCGGCGGCGGGTTCGGCCAGTGGCGGGGCGCTCATCATGCTCTTTTTTGGCCTCGGCACCCTGCCCACCCTGTTCGCGCTCGGGGGGCTCGCCGATCGCCTGAGATACTGGCTCACCCTGCGCAGTTTGCGCCTTGGCGGGGCCCTGCTGCTCATTTTGTTCGGGGTACATACCTTCTGGATTGGCATTGCTTCCTTTTGAAACCCTATCCAAAACGGATGAGTTGATGGTAAACTTGTTTGATATAAATCAATTATTCGTATGAGCCTATGATCCCGGAAAAGAAACCTGGCAGACGTATCCAGAGCGGTGGCTGTGCAATTCATTGCCAGGATTGCAGCATCAGTCAGCTCTGTATTCCCTTCACTCTGAACGACAACGAGCTTGATCAGCTGGACAGCATCATCGAGCGCAAGAAGCCGATCCAGAAGGGTGAAGAGCTGTTTAAGGCTGGCGATGAGTTCAAATCGCTCTATGCCATCCGTTCCGGGACCATCAAGTCTTACACCATCACCGAGCAAGGGGATGAGCAGATCACTGCGTTCCACCTCGCTGGCGATCTGGTCGGTTTTGATGCCATCAACAAGCAGGCCCACCCCTCCTTCGCCCAGGCGCTGGAAACGGCCATGGTGTGCGAGATCCCCTTTGAAGTGCTGGACGATCTCTCCGGCAAGATGCCCAAACTGCGCCAGCAGATCATGCGTCTGATGAGCAGCGAAATCATGGGCGATCAGGAGATGATCCTGCTGCTCTCCAAGAAAAATGCTGAAGAGCGCCTCGCCGCCTTCCTGCACAATCTGTCGGTACGCTTCTCCGAGCGCGGTTTCTCCGCCAAGGAGTTCCGTCTCTCCATGACCCGTGGTGACATTGGCAACTATCTGGGTCTGACCGTCGAGACCATCAGTCGTCTGCTCGGCCGTTTCCAGAAGTCCGGTCTCATCAGCGTTAAAGGCAAATACATTACCGTGCTGGATCAGGTCGCCCTTGGCATGATGGCCGGAGCTACTCGCCCGCCCTGCGGCTGATTTTTTCGCTTACCCTCTCGCTTTTCTCCTGCTTTCCCTGCCGGATCCTTTCCTCTGGAATGTGATCCGGTACGTTCCCTATACCCTCCTCCTGCGCTAAGCTGTAATGGCTAAGATTCTGCTGTCATTGGACTTTTCCAAGGAGGAGAAGATGGTCAAATATCAGAATATTCTGGTGGTTATCAATCCAGAAGAGGAGCGTCAAATCGCCCTCGAACGGGCAGTCAAAGTCGCCGAGCTGGACGAAAACGCCCATCTGACCCTGCTGCTCACCATCTATGACTTCTCGTATGAAATGACTGCCATGCTCTCGGTGGACGAGCGGCAAGAGATGCGTGATGGCGTCATTTCACAGCGACGTGAGTGGCTGGACGAGATCCTGACCCCCTATCGGGCACAGGGGATAGAGTGCGAAGTGAAAGTGGTCTGGCACAATCGTCCCTTCGAGTGCGTGATCCAGGAGGTGCTGGAGCAGCGACACGATCTGGTGGTCAAAGCCACTCACCATCACAGCTTCCTGCAAACCTTCATCTTTACCCCCACCGACTGGCACCTGCTGCGCAAATGCCCCTGTCCGGTGCTGCTAGTCAAAGAGGGTCACTGGCAACGGGGCGGCAACATCATCGCCGCCATCAACTGCTCAAGCGACGATCCGGATCAGAAACTGCTCAACGAACGGATCACCCAGGAGGGGAGCGACATCGCCGAGCTGCTGGGCTCCAACCTTTATCTGGTCAACACCTACCCGGGCACCCCGGTCAACGTGGCCATCGAGCTGCCGGAGTTTGATCCCAACGCCTACAACGAGGCGATCCGCAAACACCACGAAAGCCTGCTGCTAAGCCATGCCGACAAGTTCGGGATCGGTCATCTCTGGACCCGGGTAGCTGAAGGACTACCGGAAGAGGTGTTGCCGGATATGGCCGAAGAGCTCAAGGCGCCCCTGATGATCATGGGCTGTGTCGGCCGTACCGGGCTTTCTGCTGCTCTGCTCGGCAATACCGCCGAACATGTGATTGACCGCCTCTCCTGCGACATCCTGATCCTCAAACCGGCGGACTACAGCTGTCCGGTCGACAGTCGTCGCAATCAATCATAAGGTGCCTGGCACCTTGCCCTCCCCCGGGACATGGCTATAATAACGCGCTTATTTGTGTCCCGGGTTTTACGAGCATGCTAGAAGAGCTGAACGCCAAAGAAAAATACAGTTTTAACAAACTGCAGAAGCGCCTGCGGCGCAACGTGGGTCAGGCCATTGCCGACTTCAACATGATTGAAGAGGGCGACAAGGTCATGGTCTGCCTCTCCGGCGGCAAGGACAGCTTCGGTATGCTCGACATACTGATGAGCCTCAAAGCCAGTGCCCCCATCCATTTCGATCTGGTTGCCGTCAACCTGGATCAGAAGCAGCCCGGTTTCCCCGAGCATGTGCTGCCCGAGTATCTGGATTCCCTCGGTATCGAGTACAAGATCGTCGAGGAAGATACCTATTCCATCGTCAAGGAGAAGGTACCGGAAGGCAAAACCACCTGCTCCCTCTGCTCACGGCTGCGCCGCGGTATTCTCTACCGCACCGCCCAGGAGCTGGGTTGCACCAAGATTGCCCTTGGCCACCACCGCGATGACATCCTTGAGACCCTGTTCCTCAACATGTTCTACGGTGGCAAGCTCAAGTCCATGCCGCCCAAGCTGGTGAGCGACGATGGCAAGAACGTGGTGATCCGCCCGCTGGCCTACTGCAAAGAGAAGGATCTGATCCGCTACGCCGACGTCAAAGCCTTCCCCATCATTCCGTGCAACCTGTGCGGCTCGCAGGAAAACCTGCAGCGTCAGGCCATCAAGCAGATGATGCAGGATTGGGATCGCCGCTTCCCCGGTCGTATCGAAACCATGTTCACCGCCATTCAGGACGTGATCCCGAGCCACCTGCTCGACCACAAGCTGTTTGACTTCAAGAGCATCAATCGCGACTCCGGCATCATCGATGGTGGCGACAAGGCGTTTGATCCGCCCGAGATGCCAAAGGCGCCGCTGCTGGATATCGACGAGATGGACATGCTGGATGTGATTGAAGTGCGCTAAGCCGCGCTCACAGGGCACACGCCACGCAATAAAAAAGGAGCGATGATCGCTCCTTTTTTGCTTTCTTTATCTGCCTGTTACCAACGTGACAACACCATCGGCATCAGCCCTTGTGCAACCAGGGGGTCAGTCGCAGCACGTCACCCTGCAGGCGCAGTTGCCCGGCAGCGAACGCGGCCAGTTGCTCATTGCTAAGCAACAGATGGCCTTCCACCCAGGGCAGCGCTTCCTGACGGGCGCCATCAATCAGATAAGCTGTTCCGCTCTGCTGCACCAGGGTAATGCGTACCCCTTCCATCTTCGGCAGGAAGTGCTTGCCGACCATGCCCGCCATCTTGTCGAGCAGCGACTGCATCTGCTGCTGACGGGCCGCCAGCTCGGCCAAGGGCAGCTCGGGCCCGTTCGGTGCGTCGGCCATAACCTGTACCGTCATATCGCAAGTGGCGTGCTCTTCTTTCAGGCCGACGGTCACGATCCCCTTGTCGAGGTTGAGATCCTCATCAAAAGGCAGGCGCAGTTCGCTATCGACCGTTACCTCGCCCGCCACTTCCTTGCTGTCGGTTGCAACCCGGGCAAAGGTGAGGCCGCAGCGCTGACCATTTTGCGGATCGGTCAGATAAAACCCCAGTCTGGCGTGACCAAACGCCCCTTTGGCAAAGGTCTTCATCTGGCTGTAGAAGGTGCTGTATTGCAGATCCAGCACCGGCTCAGCCAGCACCAGCCCTGGCAGCAAGAGCGTGGCCAGCAGACTCTGGCGCACAGCCTTGGTCACTCCATATCGACGGGTCATTCAACATCCTTTTGCATTATGCATTGAAATGGTTGGGGCCTTCTGTCACCTCGTTAACCTCTACCCCCACCCCGCAGAGATCCCGATAGAGGATCCCCTTGCAGTTGAAATAGAGCGGTGCCACCCAGATAAGCCCCAACCCCATGGGGATCAGAGCCAGGAAGAAGAGCGCGGTCATCACGCCGTGGAACAGCACAATGCTGGGCCAGCCGCGCGCAAAGAGTTTGAGAGAAACCAGAATGGCCTGGGGCGGTGTCAGGCCGCGCTCAAGCACCAGCGGCACGGTAAAGAGCAGCCCCATGCCGATCAGGGCCGAGGGGATGAAAGAGAGTACGGCGGGTAATCCCAGCAGATCGAACAGCGGACCAAACAGGCTGGTGAGCAGACTGCCAAGCAGGCTCAGCATGCCGAGGCGTACAAAGTGGCGGAAGAAGTCGAACACCTGGTTGGCCCGGGCGCGCACCCCGACCGACTGCTGCAACCCCAGCATATCGAGGGAGCTGGTCATGGGAGCCATCACCACCGTCATCAACAGGCTCAGCACCATGGCCACATTCATCTGGCTGTCATCCCCCAGATAGGGCAACAGCAGCACATTGCTTAGCAGGATCCAGATCGCCGTCACCCCGACAATCGCCAGCAGCAGGCCAAATCCGGTACGGCGGGTCTGTTGCCATCCCTCCTGGATGACCCCTTTCAGATCAAGGCGGTAGCCCTGGTTCAGAGACTGCTCAAGGGAGCCGCCAATACGCATTTTATTACTCAATTGACTATCCAATATCGAAAACGACCAAATCAGGTGGCACATTATAGCGATTTGGTCTGCTATTCGTAGCCGTTTTTCCTGCGCACTTGCGGCTAATTCGGGCCAAAAAGCCTTTAATTTCATGTGTCGGCTGCATAGAATGCGGCCCTCTTTCAACACGATGGCCACTGGCTGGGGTGAGACTGGCGGATGATGAACAATCCACAGGTAATTGTCGCGCTGAACAAGATCAGCAAAAAATACGATGGCAAGGTGATCCTGAGTGACCTTGACCTTGAAATCTATGACGGTGAATTTCTTACCCTGCTGGGCCCCTCCGGCTGTGGCAAGACCACCCTGCTGCGCCTGCTGGCCGGGCTCGAATCGGTCGATGGTGGCTCCATCCATCTGGCCGGTGACGAGATCACCCATATCCCCGCCGAACACAGGCACATCAACACCGTGTTCCAGAGCTATGCGCTCTTCCCCCATATGACGGTGTTTGAAAACGTCGCCTTTGGCCTCGAGATGCAGAAAGTACCGGCCAGCGAGATCCGCCAGCGGGTCGAGGAGACCCTCGCCATGGTGCAGCTCACCGAGCTGGCCAACCGCCGCCCGGATCAGCTCTCCGGCGGTCAGCAACAACGGGTCGCCATTGCCCGCGCCGTGGTCAACAAGCCGCGCCTGCTGCTGCTCGACGAATCCCTCTCGGCGCTCGACTACAAGCTGCGCAAACAGATGCAGAGCGAGCTCAAGGCGCTGCAACGTCGCCTTGGCATCACCTTTGTCTTCGTCACCCATGATCAGGAAGAGGCGCTCACCATGTCTGATCGCATCCTGGTGATGGAGGGGGGCCAAATCATCCAGCGCGGCACCCCGCGCGATATCTACGAATCGCCAGCCAACCTGTTCGTGGCCCGCTTTATCGGCGAGATCAACGTGATGGATGGCAAGCTGATCAATCAGCGTGAACCCGGTATCTGGCAGGCTGAGGTAGAGGGGCGCGAATGCCTGCTTCATACCTCCTTGCCATTCCAGCCAGAGGACAAGGTGCTGGTTCTGCTGCGCCCGGAAGATCTGCGCATCCTCGATCAGGATGACGATCAGAGCGGTGCGCTGCGGGGCAATATCCGCGAGCGCAACTACAAGGGGGCGACGCTGGATTCGGTGATCGAGCTCGAAAGTGGCAAACAGCTGCTTATCTCCGAGTTCTTCGACGAGGATGACCCCGACTTTGACTACCGTCTGGGTCAGGAGGTGGCGATCCACTGGGTCGACAGCTGGGAGGTGGTGCTGCCCTATGAGCCTCACTAATCTGCGGGTACCGCACAGCTTTGCCCACAACGGCTTTCGCAACGGGGCCATCGCGCTGATCCTGGGCTGGCTGACGCTGTTTGTCTTCCTGCCCAACCTGATGATCATCGGTGTCAGCTTCCTCACCCGTGACGAGTCCGAGCTTATCGCACCGCTCTTTACCCTGAGCAACTATGGCCGCCTGCTGGACCCCCTCTATTTCGAGGTGCTGCTCCACTCCCTCTGGCTGGCGCTGCTCGCCACAAGCATCTGCTTGCTGGTGGGTTACCCCTTTGCCTGGCTGCTGGCCCATCTGCCAGCGCGTATCCGCCCGCTGCTGCTGTTTCTGGTGGTGGTGCCGTTCTGGACCAACTCCCTGATCCGCACCTATGCGCTTAAAGTGCTGCTCGGCACCCGGGGGCTGCTCAATGGCTGGCTGCTGGATCTGGGGCTTATCGAGCGGCCGCTGCAGATGATGTATACCGAGGTGGCCGTCATCATCGGGCTGGTCTATGTGCTGCTCCCCTTTATGGTGCTGCCGCTCTACTCCAGCATCGAGAAGCTGGATGGCCGTTTGCTGGAGGCGGCGCGAGATCTCGGCGCCAACGGCTGGCAGCGGCTGGTGCGGATCATTCTGCCTCTCACCCTGCCCGGCATCATCGCCGGTTGTCTACTGGTGTTCCTGCCCGCCATGGGGATGTTCTACGTCTCCGACTTGCTGGGGGGCGCCAAGCACCTGCTGATCGGCAACCTGATCAAGACCCAGTTCCTCAACAGCCGTGACTGGCCCTTTGGCGCCGCCATCAGCGTGATGCTGACGGTGCTGATGGCGCTCTTGGTCTACTGCTACTGGCGGGCGGGTAAGCTATTGAGCAAGAAGGGGGAGCTGGCATGATGCGCGCACTGAAAGCTCTGTTCCTGCTGCTGGTGTTTGGCTATCTCTATGTGCCCATCGGGGTGCTGATCGCCAACTCTTTCAACCTGTCGAAATATGGTATCGACTGGCGCGGCTTTACCCTTGGCTGGTATGAGAAGCTGTTTGCCAGCGCCAGCCTGATGCAGGCGGCCCAACACTCCCTGACTATCGCCGCCCTCACCGCCACCGCGGCCACCCTGATCGGCACCCTCACCGCCGTGGCGCTGTTTCGCTACCGTTTTCGCGGCAAGCAGTACGTGAGCGGCATGCTGTTCGTGGTGATGATGTCCCCCGATATCGTGATGGCCATTTCGCTCCTGACCCTGTTTGTAGTGACCGGCATTGCGCTCGGCTTCTGGTCGCTGCTGATCGCCCACATCACCTTCTGCCTGCCGTTCGTGGTGATCACCGTCTACTCGCGGCTGTGCGGTTTTGATGTGCGGATGCTGGAAGCCGCGCGGGATCTGGGGGCTGGCGAGTGGATTATCCTGCGCCGCATCATACTGCCGCTGGCCCTGCCGGCGGTGATGGCGGGCTGGCTGCTCTCCTTTACCCTGTCGCTGGACGACGTGGTAGTGAGCTCCTTTGTTACCGGCCCGGCCTACGAGATCCTGCCGCTCAAGATCTACTCCATGGTCAAGGTGGGCGTCTCCCCCGAGGTCAACGCCCTGGCCACCCTGATGCTGGTCGCCTCCCTCGGGATGGTGCTGCTGGCGCAACTGTTACTGCGTAAACGGCAGGGTTGACCCTGCCCGTTTCGTCCCCGCCATCTTTGGCGAACTCTGTCACGGTGGGCCGCAAGGCCCCATAACCCCAAGGAGTTGTTGATGACAATCCAACACAAGGCCGGCGCCCTGCTGGCAGCCGCCCTCACCCTCACCACCCCGCTGCTGAGCCAGAGCGCTCACGCGGCCGATGACAAGGTGGTCTACTTCTACAACTGGTCGGAATATGTGCCGGACGGCCTGCTGGAGCAGTTCCAGCAAGAGACCGGCATCAAGGTGATCTACTCCACCTACGAAGCCAACGAGACCCTCTACGCCAAGCTGAAAACCCATGGCGACGGCTATGACGTGGTGGTGCCCAGCACCTATTTCATCTCGAAAATGGCCAAAGAGGGGATGCTGCAGCCGCTGGATCGCGCCCAGCTGCCCAACTTCAAGCACCTCGACCCTACCCTGCTCAACCACGAGTACGACCCGGACAACCGCTACTCCATCCCCTATATCTGGGGCGCAACCGGGATCGGCACCAACACCGACATCATCGAGCAGCCGGTCACCAGCTGGAAGCAGCTCTGGGCGCCGGAGTGGAAAGAGAGCCTGCTGCTGATGGACGATGCCCGCGAGGTGTTCCATATCGCGCTGGTGCAGCTGGGTTACAGCCCCAATACTCAAGACAAGGCGCAGATCGCCGAAGCGTTCGAATACCTGAAAAAGCTGATGCCCAACGTCAAGGCGTTCAACTCCGACAACCCGGCCGATCCCTTTATCGCCGGTGAGGTCAATATCGGCATGCTGTGGAACGGCTCGGCCTATGGCGCCCAGCGCGAATACCCCTCCATCCAGATGACCTATCCCGATGAGGGGGCGGTACTGTGGATGGACAACCTCGCCATCCCGGCCAAGGCCAAGCATGTGAAAGAGGCCCACGCCCTGATCAACTTCCTGATGCGCCCCGATGTGGCCGCCAAGGTGGCCGAGGCGATTGGCTACCCCACGCCGGTCAAGGATGCCATTCCCCTGCTCACCCCGGCGTTTCGCAACAACCCCATGGTCTTCCCGAGCGACGAGATCAAGCGCAAGGGCGAATTCCAGTCCGATGTGGGTGATGCCTCCCGCCTCTACGAGCAGTACTTCCTGCAGCTTAAAGCCATGGTGGCCAAGGCCGGTTAAGTCGGCGGTTAATCGACCCTCTGACGGGCTTAATGGATAAAGGGGGCAATATTTGCCCCCTTCTCTTTTTAACCACCAGCGCAATTTTTAAGCACAACAGTCATAGACACTGAGAGGCACAGGCGCGCATCGATTAACAGCAAAATATATAGATAGTCATCTTTAAGCCAGACAGACCACAATTTTTGTAAGTGCTCCACTGCAGCCGGCTTCAGAGCAAATTTGTAGGGAAATATGAGGGGGGCGATGTATTTCTCCATTTAGAAGGGAGGAACTCATAGCGACCCCACTGTGGAGATATAGGCAAAACGGATGTGTTTATGGGGAATAACTGTGCAATTTTATCGAAACAGCTAACGTCCGATTACGATTCGCTAATCTAACTAACAGTCTTTATACCCTCTTTTCATAGGACAAATTATTATTTAGTGGATCGCCATATGCACTCTCTAAAACAGTATTTTGTTTAGCGCTTGACATTTTGTCCTCCATAACGAATTTAAAATTAACTATCGATGGTAGCGGTTTATTATGAACTTTATAGTTACGTCTATATGTATTTACTTCTCTTTGATTCAGTCGCTTACAAACAACACCACCTTTTAATTTTTTAAGACCAACATCTGGTCGGCATGAAATATTTACACTCCCCAGTTTTAACTCACTCCAATTGCTGTGTGCTGAAGATAAAAAATACCCTTGACGATTATGTTGATCTGAAGGGTTAGCTTTCAAATTAGCCTCCAACTCGGAACCTGCCTTCACTATAAAATAGCCAACAGAATCTAACACCCAATTACATCGGTCAGGCAATAAATAGTCTTTTGACACTTTTACACTGAATCTGTTTGATTGATATTTCTTAATGGGGTTATCTATTTGCCATCCCCTGAGTCTAGTATTTGCAGGTATAACACCGAACGCATAAAAAGTTTTGCTGCAAGTAGAGTCAGTTTTATTAGATGCAATGAAAGTACTATGAACAGCTAATTGATAGCCCTTATCAAAAGGAAACTCACCCTGAATAGTAAACAATTCTGTTGGGGTGGGATTAATCTCTGGCTCAATATAGGGCTCTTTAAGCCACCAGTACCACCCTCCGCCTATCACGGCCAAAGCTACAAAACCCGATATCAGTTTGGTTTTATTTTTGATATTGCTTGAGTTTCCCTTTTCATCATCCATTGATCACCTCTTTATTTTCCTTAACCTACTTCCTACCTTTCCTTAAGACTCTCAATTTCGCTGAGTTTCACTCCCCTTCTCTTAGTAAACAACATGGCTACTGCATATATATTTCCAACTACCTACATGCTGTTTTATAACCGGATTAAAGCATGATAAAACATTATAGCCACCATGAAAGCCGTGGAAAGTTTGTAGAAGAACATGGTATCAAACACAAACGATTGCAGTCATCAAAAAGTTATCTAAAAAGGCCGTTTTCTGTTTGATGATCTAAATGAAGATCAGTCTTGTTAGATAGGATTCATTGTAACGACCCAAAAATTAGAATATCTGATGACGATCATATCGTGCAAGAGCGGGAGAACAACCAAGGACGCTATTGTGCCCCAGTCCTTTCAGTACCAACCGCCCATCCTCAGGTATCAACTATCCCATCAAGTTCAACACCATCTGATTTGCGCCCTTAGCCGAGGAATTTATGAAATGGTCAAACAAACCGATTAATTCTGCGCTTTTTCATCACCTCTAAGGGGTGTAGATTGGTTGAGGGGGCAAACGTTGCCCCCTCTCTTTTTTCATGACCCCTCGAGGTATCACGAAAACACATTTTTCGCCGATATCGCGGGTGGCCTGAGCCAATCAGGAGTATTCATGTCCGATCTGACCCTCTATTTCGCTCCCGGCACCTGTGCCATGGCCGTGCAGATTGCCCTGCTGGAAGCGAATGCCCCGTTCCAACCCCGTCTCGTCAACCTCGCCGCAGGGGAGCAGCGTGATCCTGCGTATCTTGCCATCAACCCCAAAGGGCGGGTGCCTGCCCTTGTCACCGAGCAGGGCACCCTGACCGAGACCCCGGCACTGCTGCTCTATGTGGCGCAGCGCTTCCCCGCAGCCAAGCTGGCACCGCTGGACAACCCGTTCCTGCTGGCCCGCATGCAGGAGGTCAACAGCTTCCTCGCCTCCACCGTGCATGTCTCCCACGCCCACGGCCGCCGTGGCAGCCGCTGGGCGGATGACGAGCAAGCCATTGCCGCCATGCAGCAGAAAGTCGCCAGCAATATGCGCGATGGCTTTGCCCAGATTGAGCAGCACTATCTGGCAGGCCCCTGGGTGCTGGGCGAGCAGTTCAGCGTGGCGGACATCTATCTGTTCGTGGTCGCGGGCTGGCTGAAAAGCGATGGGGTCGAGATCAGTGAATTCCCCAAGGTTGCCGACCATTATCAGCGCATGCTGAGCCGCCCGGCGGTCGCCAAGGCACTGGCCAACTAACCATAAAATCAATAGCTCGATGAATAACAAGGGTGTCAGGGCTCTGCTGACACCCTTCCTGCCACCTCCCCTGCACTTCTTCTCCCGCCTTTGAGATCGTTTTCACATTTCCGTGGTTTTGCCGTGGCCCTTCCTTAGTAAAAAGCCTATCTTTGCGCCATGACGCAACCGGTTGCGTAACCGGTTGCCTAGCGGTTCACAGATTGACGGGCCAAGGCCTGATGAGGTGCTGTATGAAACGAGGCGTACTGCTCAATGCTCCCCTGAGTGCTCTGGTGGCACAGATGGGCCACACCGACGAGATCACCGTCTGCGATGCAGGCTTGCCCATTCCGGCAGGTCCGGAGCGGATCGATCTGGCGCTGATGGCGGGGACGCCCAGTCTTGAAACCGTACTGACTGCCCTGCTCACCGATCTGGTGGTGGAGAAAGCGATCATGGCAAGCGAGATCAAGCAGATCAGCCCCGCCGCCCATCAGGCGCTGGTCGATCAGCTTGAGGCGCACGCAGCCGCCCAGGGCAAGCCCATCGCCATCGAATACTGCCTGCACGAGGAGTTCAAAACCCGCTCCCGCCAGAGCAAGGCGATCGTGCGCAGCGGCGAGGTGACCCCCTACGCCAACCTGATCCTCTGCGCCGGTGTGGCGTTCTGAATTCGTCAAAGAATGCCTCTTCAAGGAAGCTGCAAATGAGCACAACCTCCCCCCTCTCACCCATTCTGGAGCTGACCGGGATCGTCAAGACCTTCCCCGGTGTGCGCGCCCTCGACGAAGCGGGTCTGCGGGTCTATCCGGGCCAGGTGATGGCCCTGCTCGGTGAAAATGGCGCCGGCAAATCCACCCTGATGAAGGTGCTGACCGGTATCTATCAGGCCGATGCGGGCAGCGTCAGCTACCGCGGTCAGCCGGTCCACTTCAAGGGGCCGCGCGATTCTCAGGATCAGGGGATCAGCATCATCCACCAAGAGCTGAACCTGCTGCCGGAGTTGTCGATTGCCGCCAACATCTTCCTCGGGCGCGAACCGCGTACCCGTTTTGGCAGCATCGACCACAAACAGCTGCGCGAACGGGCGAGCGGCCTGCTGGCGCGACTTGGCGTCAAACACGGGCCGGATACCCGACTCGGGGATCTCTCCATCGGCGAACAGCAGATGGTGGAGATCGCCAAGGCGCTGTCGTTCGATGCCAGCGTCATCATCATGGATGAACCCACCGATGCGTTGACCGATACCGAAACCGAGCAGCTGTTCAAGGTTATCCGCGAGCTGCGTGAGCAGGGTTGCGGCATCGTCTATATCTCCCACCGCCTCAAGGAGATCTTCGAGATCTGCGATCGGGTCACTGTGCTGCGCGATGGCAAGTGGATCGGCGAGAAGGCGGTGAGCGATCTGGATGAAGACAAGATCATCGAGATGATGGTGGGGCGCCGGCTGGAAGAGCAGTATCCGCGCCTTGAGCGCGAGCTTGGACCCGTCAGCCTGCAGGTGAAAGATCTGGCCGGTCCCGGCGTGCGCGGGGTGAGCTTCTCCCTGCGTCAGGGTGAAATTCTGGGCTTTAGCGGCCTGATGGGCTCCGGCCGTACCGAGCTGATGAAGCTGATCTATGGCGCCAGCCCCATCAGCGCCGGTGAAGTGGCAGTGGACGGTCATGCTCTGGTGCCCAAAAGCCCGGCCGATGGGCTGGCCGCAGGCATCGCCTATATCTCCGAAGATCGCAAAGGCGATGGGCTGGTGCTGGAGCTGTCGGTGCGGGAAAACATGAGTCTGTGCGCCCTCGACGAGTTCATCAGCAACGGCAAGATTGACGGCAAGGCCGAACGGCAGGCGGTGAGCGACTATGTGCGTCTGTTCAACATCAAGACCCCGAGTCAGAATCAGCTGATAAAACTGCTCTCCGGCGGCAACCAGCAGAAGGTGGCCATCGCAAAGGGGCTGCTGACCCGGCCCAAGGTACTGATCCTCGACGAGCCGACCCGCGGCGTCGATGTGGGGGCGAAAAAGGAAATTTATCAGCTGATCAACCAGTTCAAGAAAGAGGGGATGAGCATCATTCTGGTCTCCTCCGAAATGCCGGAAGTGCTCGGCATGAGCGATCGCATCATGGTGATGCACGAAGGGCGCATCAGCGCAGAGTTCAACACCCGCGATGCCAATCAGGAGAAGCTGATGGCGGCGGCAGTCGGTAAACAGTGGCAAGCAGAGCAAGAGGCATCCCAATGACAACCCAAACCCTTTCCCGCCGTGGCGTCATGAGCAAGGCGTGGTGGATCGAGAACAAATCCCTGGTCGCGCTGCTGGTCCTGATCGGTGTGGTCTCCTTTCTGAGCCCCAACTTCTTCACCGCCGACAACCTGCTCAACATCCTGCGCCAGACCTCGGTCAACGCCATCATGGCTGTCGGTATGACGCTGGTTATCCTTACCGCCGGTATCGATCTGTCGGTCGGCTCGGTACTGGCCCTGTGCGGTGCGCTGGCGGCGACTATGGTCGCCATGGAGCTACCGATCTGGCTGGTGGTGCCCCTCACTCTGGGTGCCGGTGCCCTGCTGGGCGGCGTCAGCGGCCTCATCATTGCCAAGGGCAAGGTACAGGCATTTATCGCCACCCTGGTCACCATGACCGCTCTGCGCGGCATCACCATGGTCTATACCGAGGGGCGTCCCATCTCCACCGGTTTCAGTGACGGCGCAGATCATTTCGCCTGGCTCGGTACCGGTTACCTGTTCGGTCTGCCGGTGCCCATCTGGCTGATGGCTATCGTCTTCCTGCTCGCATGGTTCATGCTCAACCACACCCGTCTCGGTCGCTACATCTACGCGCTGGGTGGCAACGAATCTGCTACCCGCCTCTCCGGTATCAATGTGGATCGGGTGAAGCTGGCGGTGTATGGTCTGTGCGGCGCGCTCTCGGCGCTGGCAGGGCTTATCGTTACCTCTCGTCTCTCCTCTGCCCAGCCGACGGCGGGCATGGGTTACGAGCTGGATGCCATCGCCGCAGTGGTGCTGGGTGGTACCAGCCTGATGGGCGGCAAGGGTCGCATCATGGGTACCCTGATCGGTGCGCTGATCATCGGCTTCCTGAACAACGCCCTCAACCTGCTCGACGTATCCTCCTATTACCAGATGATCGCCAAGGCCAGCGTGATCTTGCTTGCCGTGATGATCGATAACAAAAGCAATCGTTGATAAGACAAGCCACACACAAGGAATGAAATGATGAAAAAGCTCAATACCCTGCTCGCTGCCGCCATCATGTCCGTGCTGGGCACCGCCCAAGCCGCCGATCAAACCCTGGCAATGGTGGTCTCCACCCTCAATAACCCCTTCTTCGTCACCATGAAAGAGGGTGCCGAAGCCAAAGCGAAGGAGCTTGGCTACGAGCTGGTAGTACTGGACTCCCAGAATGACCCGGCCAAAGAGCTCTCCAACATGGAAGATCTCACCGTGCGCAAGGTCGGCGCCATCCTGATCAACCCCACCGACTCCGAAGCAGTCGGCAACGCCATCCGTCTGGCCAACCGCGCCAGCATTCCGGTGCTGACCCTGGACCGCGGCGCCGCGCAGGGTGAGGTCAAGGCCCACATTGCCTCCGACAACGTGGCGGGCGGCAAGCTGGCCGGTGACTTTATCACCGAGAAACTGGGCACCGGTGCCAAGGTGATCCAGCTGGAAGGGATTGCCGGTACCTCCGCCGCCCGCGACCGTGGCGAAGGTTTTGCCCTGGCCGTGGCGGCCAACAAGCTGCAGGTGCTGGCTTCCCAGCCTGCCGACTTTGACCGCACCAAGGGTCTGAACGTCATGGAAAACCTGCTGGCGGCCCACCCGACCGTTCAAGCAGTCTTTGCCCAGAACGACGAGATGGCGCTGGGTGCCATCCGCGCCGTGCAGGCTGCCAGTAAAGAAGTGATGATCGTCGGCTTCGACGGCACTGACGATGGCAAAGCCGCCGTTGCCAAGGGTAAACTGGCCGCCACCGTGGCCCAGCAGCCTGCGCTGATCGGTGCCATCGGCGTCGAGACTGCCGACAAGGTGCTGAAGGGTCAACCGGTAGAGAAATCCATTCCGGTACCGCTGCAAGTAGTCAGCAAGTAAGTGCTCGAGGGGAGGTTCGCCTCCCCTTTTCCCTCTCGTTCAGGTGCCTCCCGGCTTGAACTCACTCAGTCATCGTGTTCAAGCCAAGATGCATCAGGAGTAGTCAACATGAATCGTCTCGTCGTTCTGGGCAGTGTCAATGCAGACCATGTGCTGCGCGTTCCCCACTTTCCTCGCCCAGGTGAAACCCTGACCGGTCACAGCTATCAGGTGGTGCCCGGTGGCAAGGGGGCCAATCAGGCTGTCGCTGCCGCCCGCCTCGGCGCCCCCGTCTCCTTTATCGCCCGCATCGGTGATGACGCCATCGGCCACCAGATGAAGAGCGGCTTTGCCAAAGATGGCATCGACGTCAGCGCCGTCGAGCTCGATCCCAAGCTCCCGACCGGTATCGCCATCATCTATGTGAGCGATGAGGGGGAGAACAGCATAGGTATCTCCGCCGAAGCCAACGGTGCCATCACCCCTGCTGTGGTGAAAAACCACGAAGCGATGATCGCCGACGCCCACACCCTGCTGTTGCAGCTGGAAGTGCCGCTCGAGAGTGTCCATGAAGCAGCACGGCTGGCCCGCGCCCACGGCACCCGGGTGGTGCTCAACCCCGCCCCCGCCCGTCCGCTCTCGAGCGAACTGCTGGCACTGGTGGATCTTATCACCCCCAACCAGACCGAGGCCGAGCTGTTGACCGGCGTCAAAGTCACCGACGAAGCGAGTGCCCACGAGGCGGCCGCCCGCTTCCACCAGATGGGTATTGCGGACGTGATGATCACCCTGGGGTCGCAGGGGGTCTATTGCAGCAACGCCCAGCAGCAACAGCTGATACCGGGCTTTCGGGTCAAGGCGGTGGATACCACAGCCGCAGGCGATACCTTCAACGGCGCCCTGCTGGCGGCGGAACTGGCGGGTGCCGATTTCCACAGCGCGGTGCGCTTTGCCCACGGGGCGGCGGCACTCTCCGTCACCCGATTCGGTGCCCAGAGCTCCATCCCGAGCAAGCAGGATGTCGACACCTTCCTGCTTGAGCAGACTGCGCAGGGGAACTGATGGCCAATATCAAGGAGGTGGCGGCGCTGGCGGGGGTCTCCACCACCACCGTCTCCCATGTCATCAACGAGACCCGTTTCGTGGCCGAGGAGACCCGCGAACGGGTCTTTGCGGCCATGCGTGATCTCAACTATGCCCCGAGTCTGGTGGCCCGCAGCCTTAAGGTGAAGGAGACCAACAGTATCGGCATGCTGGTCACCACCTCCAGCAACCCCTTCTTTGCCGAAGTGGTGCGCGGGGTGGAACGTTACTGCTTCGAGCAGGGCTATAACCTGATGCTGGGCAACACCGAAGGGCAGGCAGAAACCGCCCTCTCCTACCTCAAGATGATGCTGCGCAAGCGGGTCGATGGCCTGCTGATCATGTGTAGCGAAGGCCAACAAGAGGTGTTCAACCAGCTCGACTGGCTCAAGAGCCTGCCGGTGGTGGTGATGGATTGGGGGCTGGTCAGCGAGGATGTGGATCTTATCGCCGACAACTCCTTCCACGGTGGTTATCTGGCGACCCGCCATCTGATTGAGCTGGGCCATACCGCCATCGGTTGTATCACAGGCCCCCACAGCCGCGCCCCCGCCAACCAGCGCCAAGCTGGCTTTGAGCAGGCGTTGCAGGAGGCAGGTCTCACGATCAATCAAGAGTGGATCCAGGAGGGGGACTTTGACTGCGCCAGCGGCCATCAGGCGATGACCCGTCTGCTGGCATTGCCCGAGCGCCCCACCGCCCTCTTTGTCTGCAACGACATGATGGCGATGGGAGCCATCAGTGCCGCCCATCAGGCGGGGCTAGTGATCCCGCGGGATATCTCCATCGTTGGCTATGACAATGTGGCGCTGGCCGAATTTATGTCGCCGCCACTCACCACCGTCAACCAGCCCAAGGAGGAGCTGGGGCGCCTCGCCGTCACCCGCCTGCTGGCCCGCATCAACGGCGAAGCGGTGGAGAACCACCTGATCACCGTTGACCCGGATCTGGTGATCAGACAATCCTGCGCCCCTCGCCCCTGACTTTCAGGGGCAATAAACGAACAAGGCGACCCCGAGGTCGCCTTGTTTCGTTTTATCTCTTGCCGGTGCAATACCGCTTTTTGCCCTCAGGCCAGCGACCTGGTCTCCCTGGCCGCCAGCACTTGCAGTGGTACCAACCCCAATCGTCGGGCCAGAGGCTGCAACAACTCGCCATCTTCATCACCCTGCGGCAGCCAGTAGCGGACAGGCCAGCCGGCTGCCAGCTGCGCCGCGGTTGTACTGCCAATCTCTCTGAGCGCCAGAGTGCAACCCTGTTGCCGCAATCCCGCCAGCAAGGCACCATCCGGCTGTAGCGTCGGTACCAGCAACACTAGCGGCGTACGGGAAGCCTCCGGCAGATAGGCCAGTAGATGAGTCAGCTGGGCCTGGTTGTCGAGCGGGACCAGAAGTGCCCGACCATCGGCATACTGCGCCTCGTGCGTTTGCAGCACACGGGCCAACACGGGCCCCAGCACACCGCACTCCTGCAGCCAGCGCATCTGACAGGGCACTCCCTGCTCACGCCACTCAATCGCCAATTGCCACATGTCGTTGCCCTGCCCGTCCGTCAGCGCCTGCAATGCCACTCGCAGCGGTGCAGGCTCGCGCCCCGCCAGCCACTCTCGCAGCTGATGAAGCTGCTGCTGACTCAACTGCAACTGCTGCAGCATGGCGGGCTCAAACCAGCTGATCGCCCCCTCCTGGCTACGCTTGGCCTGGTTGAGGGCCAGGATGGCCTGATCCAGCAACCGGGCGGCATCCTGTTGCTGCGCCTTGGCAACCCCGAGCCGACAGGCCAGATCGAAGCTGCACTCCCGGGTCACGAACTCGAAATGGAGCAGATCCACCAGCTCATGAATGGCGGTTTCCAGCGCATCATTCGCCTTGGTCAGCACCACGGCAAATTCATCTCCGCCGAGCCGGTAAGCGTGGCTGCCATGGGCCTGCTGCAGCTTGCTGGCCACCATCTGCAACAGCCGATCACCAACCTGATAACCCAGTAGATCATTGACCTGCTTGAAGCGCTTGAGATCGAGCACCACCAGGGCGCTCACCTCGCCGGCATGCAGAGCGCGAGAGAGCTGCTCCTGCAGGGCACGGCGGTTGCCAAGCTGGGTCAGGGGATCGAGCAGGGCAAGCCGACGGTTCGCCAGATTGGCGCGAATAAGGGCAGCGACCAGAGCGCCACCGGTCAGCAACAGGATCAGTTGCCAGATCTGCAGCCAGAACAGGCTGTTGCGGATCTGGCTGACCGAATGCTCCCGCTCCTGGCCGGAGAGGATCTGATCCCCTATCTGTTCGACGAGACGGGTCTGGCTGGCGATCGCCTCCTGCAAGCGGGCAAGCTCAGCCCCCTCGCGCAGCGCACCGGCCTCCATCTGGGGTTCGAGCTGCTTGATCTGCTCGAACAGGGTGGCCAGCACCTTGCCGAGCCCGTGCCGCTGGCGCATCTCGGCGGTCTCGCTGCTGATGAGGAAGATGTCGAGCCGGTTCCACAGCAGATCGTAATCAAGGCTCAGGGTCTCCATCGACAGTCTGCCAGCCCGATAGAGCTGCAGGTCGTAGAGGAAACGCTGGGATTCGAGCATTACCTGGCTGATGTTCCAGTGGACATTGCGGTAGAAGGTATCGACCAGCTGTTCCTGCCGATACTGCAGATAGAGGCTGCTGCCCGACGAGAGCAGAAACAGCAGCGACACCGCAACCAACAGCAGATTTTGGCGGGATAGCCCCATCAATCGACGATCTCGATGTGGGTCACCTGCCACACCATGCAGTTGTGAATGGCAGGCTCGTCCAGCTTGGGATAGGTGGTGAACGGGATGAGCAGCCAAAGCGGCCCCTTGTTGCGCCGGGTCAGCGGTTTGCCGTCCTCCTGACGCACCAGGGTCAGCGGCACGCCGTCGAACAGGGCCAGATCCACCACCTGCTGATAGCCGTTGAGGGCCGAGACGGCGATCTTGCGAGCATCCGGGATCCCTTGCGCCGCCAGCACGGCTGACAGGGTCGGCCCGCGATAGTGGTGGGCGCCCTGAGTCCAGGGGGTAGTCGTGGTGAATTCGGTCTGTGGCAAGGCGGAGAGGGCCGACTCATCGAGGGTCACCTGCTGGCCATCTGGCAGTACCAGAGTCATCAGGGGGATGGAGGCCGATGCACTGGCACTGGCCAGCATCAGGAGAAAAAAAGCGATCCATTGCTTTACTGCGGTCATGGTAATTTGCGCCAACTGCGTCCCATTTTTTAAATGGTTGCCAGTGTGGCGATTTCACCGAACCATTGCAACTGTCCCGTCGCACAGTAGCTCAGGGACCGCGCATCTCCATCCAGTTGTGCCCCTCGACTTGCCTCGGTTGATGAATGCCGCACGCCTCCAGCAACTCATCGACATAGGCGGGCACCAGCAGGGAGGCTGGGCCATAGCGTTTTTCGTCAAACTGGCTACCCACCTCGCTCGGTTCGAGATTGAGCTCGATGGTGTGCGCCCCGTTGAGGCCCGCCTCATGGACAAACCCGGCGGCTGGATAGACGGCGCCAGAGGTGCCGATGGAGATAAAGAGATCGCACTGGGCCAGCGCGCTGTAGATGCGATCCAGCCCCAGCGGCATTTCGCCAAACCAGACCACATGGGGACGCATCGGCTGGGGGAACTGGCAACAGGAGCAGAGCTCGTCCTGATGGAGATCGCCGCGCCACTCGATCACCTGACCGGACTCGGGGCAGCGGGCCTTGAGCAGCTCCCCGTGCATATGGATAAGGTTCTTGCTGCCAGCGCTCTCGTGCAGATTGTCGATGTTCTGGGTGACCAGGGTGACCGTGCCGGGCAGCAGTCGCTCGAGGCGGGCCAGCGCATAGTGGGCCGGATTGGGGTGAACCTGGGGCTGTTGCAGCTGTTTGCGGCGGGAGTTGTAAAAGCGCAGCACCAGTTCGGGATCCCGGGCATACCCCTCGGGAGTCGCCACATCCTCGACCTTGTGCTCTTCCCACAAACCGTCGCAGGCACGAAAAGTCTTGATGCCGGATTCGGCAGAGATCCCCGCGCCGGTCAGGATCACGATATGTTTATATGACTGCGCCATAAGCTGCTCCGTCTATCCCCGCACAATAAATGTGACCTTAGCACAGGGAAAAAAGTGTCACTATTCGCCCTTGGTCTTAAGCGGCGCCGCTGGCAACACGGGTAACCAGGCATCCAGTACCGACAGATCCAGCCTGACAAAGACCATCTCCCGCCCGGTCACCAGGGTCAGCGGCAAGCCAAGGCGCTTGAGCAGAGTCAGCATCGGCCGGTTCTGGGCCAGCACTTCCGCCGTCCACTCTCGGATCCCGTCCGCCCTGGCCAACAGTGCCAGCGCCAGCAGAATCCGCCTCCCCGCCCCCTTGTGCTGGAAGTGATCCGCCACGATGCAGGAGAACTCCGCCCGATCGGGATGAAGGCGGCGGCGGATTGATTGCGCCTGAGCCAGCGGCTCACCGGCCAGATCGGTCAGTAGCAGCGAGATCTGTTGTTCGGGATGGTAATTGAGAAATTGAGCCACCTGTTCCGGTGGCGGCGTCCGTTTCGGGCGCATAAAGCGCAGATAGATGCTCTCTTCACTCAATGCATCGTAAGCGGCCAGCATGCGGGCAGGCGCCACACCATGCAGCTCGCGCAGCAAGCAAGGCACCCCGGAGACCTCCATAGCCAGTGGCAGCGCAGCTCGGGAAACCGGATGGGGCCAGCCCTCCAGTCCTTTGCCAAGGCGCTCCCGGTGCATGGGCCAGCAGAGGTAGCGCGGCATGGCTTACCAGCGCCCCGTCATACCGCGCTCTCGCCACACCTCGACGTCGAGCAGGTTGTAAGGATCATCCAGATAGACGGCGATCCCCAGCTCCCGAACCCGGGCCATAAAGCGTCCCAGCAGGGAGTCACCGGTCAAGGACTCCATCTCCGGCAAGATCCCCTGCCCCAGCAGCAAGGCTTGCAGCGGCAAACGCTCCAGCAGATCGAATGGCAGATGCTGGCTGTTATCGAGCAGCAGCGCCAGCTTGCTCCCCGCCAAACTGGCTTGCAGCACCAGCGCGAAGCGATCGGCATTGCCGAGCAGGTGGTCACGACGGTGGATCAGCAGGGTCAGTTCGGCTGGGGTACGCGACTGCTCCGTCAGCCAATCCTTGAGCGCCTCCCAGCGGCTGGGTAAACCCGTTACCGCCAGCCAGACCGGATGAGGGGTCGCGGGACTGGAGAGCAGCCCTAGCTGACCCTGCACCTCCCCCTGCCACCGGCGGATGGAGCGACGCTGGCCGCTCAAGCGCTGCTGACGCAGCGGGCCCAGATAGAGTCGACGCAGCAACCTGAGCAGCTCGTCGCAATCAAGCGGCTTGGCCAGCGCCGCCAGAATATTGAAACCGGCATCGTGCAGCAGGCGGCGGGCACCGTCGATCAGCGTCTGCTCATGGGCCGAAAGCAGCACAATGGGCAGCCCGGCCTCCTGCAACTGGGGCTGGTTCATCAGCAGACTGATGGCATCTTGCTCCACCAGACTGAGATCGCACACCAGCAGGCTGATGTCGCCCGCCGACAATGCCGCAAGGCAGGCCGATTCATCCTGTACCCACTGACAGGAGAGCCCCAACCCGGCGATGGTCTGTTGCAGTTGCATCCCCTGAAACGGGTGATCCTCGAGCAGCAGCACCTTGTTAGCGGCCAGCCAGTTGCACCAGTCACGATAACTGGCGGCAAGCCCCCCCAGCCAATCTTCGCCGATAGCGTAGATCCCCTCATGCTGCTGCAACTGGGGGAAATAGTCAGCCTGCTGATGAGCGGCGGGGTCGTAAAGGGCAATGGCACCTGCCGCAAACAACCCTTCCCACTGCCAGCAGGCATCCGGTCGGGTACGGTGCAGCGTGACATAGGAGGGCAATGTCATGGTGCTGGCCAACTCATGGGCGGTGCTGTCGAGGGCATAGAGCACAATGGGGCAAAATCCTGCCGCCTCATGCTCTTCCGAATCGAGCAACGCCAGTAATTCTTCATCAGTGATGATCATCTTGAGCCCTCTTTGAAAACTGCTGGCTGAACTCATCCAGTGCCCGGTTCAATCTGGCTTGCAGCATCGGATGGGGCGCCTGTTGCCACTCTTCAATGACCGCCACCAACGCAGTCGCCCCTACCATTCTGGCGGCCCCCTTCAACTTGTGTAAAGCAGCATTCACGCCAACTTCATCTTCTTCTGTGCTGCAGCGCTCAAGTTCGGCCAAATCATCACGGGTAGCCTTCAGATAAAGGGCGGCCAGTTCATCGGTCAGCAGCGAGGCAACCGGTGTCGGGGCGACAACATTGCTCCCCTCTTTGGCAATATGGCGCAGCAAGGTCGCCAGCTCCTTGAGGGCGACCGGCTTGTCCAGATGGCCATCGCAACCGCAGGATTGCAGCTCCCTTGCCGCCTGATCACTGAGATCTGCGGTGATCACATAGACCGGCAGACGGGCCCAACGGGCGGATTGGCGCAATTGCCTGCACAGCTCGGCCCCGTTCATCACCGGCATCTGCAGATCGGTCAGCACAAAATCCACCTCTTGCTGCGCCAGCATCTCCAGCGCCAGCTGCCCGTTGGCGGCAGTGATAACGCTGGCACCAAGTTGCCCCAGTTGCAGGCTGATCAGCTCGCGATTGACATCGTGATCTTCAACCAGCAGTACCCGCATGCCGAGCCCTGGCTGCGTACCGGCGACCGGTTGATCCGGGGTCAAGCGTGGTTGCAGCAGGGTGATGATGGTCCCGGGCACCCAGGACTCCCCTTGCCAGGCCCAATAGTAGAGCCCCTTCTCGTCCACCTCCGCTTGCAGCGTATCAACGGCGTTGCTGACGGTGGCGATCCCCAAGCGACTGAGCCAGGGCGAGAGCGCTTGCGCCTCATCGTGGGGTAAAGAGAGTGCCAGCTGCCGCACATTGGGCAGCCAGTCCGGCTCCTGCTGCACCCGCTTCAGGGGCAACTCGCAATAGAAGCGGCTACCACCACCAACACGCCCCTCGACATCGATAAGACCCCCCATCTGCTCGATCAGCTGCTTGCAGATCGCCAGACCAAGACCGGTGCCCGGCGCCCGCAGCTGGCCTTCAACGGCAAACTGCTCGAACGGCATAAAGAGCGTGGTGCGCATCTTGGTAGTGATCCCCGGTCCCTGATCATCCACACCAAAGCGCAAGGTCGATGCAACCACCTCGGCCCACAGCACCACTTCCCCACGCAGGCTGAACTTGATGGCATTGGAGAGCAGGTTGTGGAGTACTTGCCGTACCCGGTGAGGGTCGAGGGTCTGCAGGGCTGGCAGAGCCGGGTTCAACTTAAGGCGCAGTTGCAATCCCTTGGCCCGCGCCTTGGTCCAGTGCACCGCCGCCACGTGCTCGCACAGCTCGGCAAAATCGGTGGGTTGCGGCGAGAGGGAGAGTTTGCTGTTTTCGTTGCGGCTAAAGTCGAGCACATCGTTGAGCAGGCCGAGCAGCTCATCCCCCGCCTGACGCACCCGCGCCAGCGCCGAATCCTGCTCTCTCGACAAAGGAGTGCTGGCCAGCCACTCCAGCAAACCGAGCATGGCGTTCATCGGCGTGCGGATCTCGTGGCTGATGGCGGCCAAAAAGCGCCCCTTGGCCAGAACTGCCTGTTGCGCCTGCTCATGGGAGTGCTGCAGTGCTTGATCCTGCTCGACCCGGGCAGTGGCATCCTGCATCACCGCATAAATTCGCCAACCCTGCGGTTGACTGCGGCCACGGCCATAGAGCTGCAACCAGCGCAGACCCTTGGTCGGATGGTAATAGCGCATGGTGAACGCGAAGGGTTTGCCAGCCTGCAACATGGCGAACATCTCACGGCTTACCCGACGACGATCCTCGCGCTCCAGCATAATGAGCACCCGTTTGGGCTCACGACGGATCTGCTGACTCGCCAGCCCCAGCAGCTCGTAACAGCCCCGGCTGATAAACTCGATCCCACCTACCCGTCCCCGCTCGAACATAAACTGCAGCACCACGCCGGGAACGGTATTGGTCAGGGCGCGCAGGCGGCGTTCTGCCTGACGCAAAAAACGGGCCTGCTCACGCAGCACACTGATATCCGACAGGGCGATAAGATCGGTGGCTGGTGCCTGCTTGTCCAGCCGCAGCGGATGCTGGGCATAGGCGAAGACCTGATCCCCCAGCACAAGCTCCCCTTCACTCTTCTGAGGCTGCACCGGCGGCAGCATCAACTGCTGCGAATAGCGCAGGGCCAGACGTCGCCCCTGCTTGTTGGATTTGATCACCTTGCCCTGGCTATTGCGCAGATAGACGGGCACCGGCAACGCCTGAAACATGGTTTCCCGCAGCTCGCTCTCGATGGCTAGCGCCTTCTCGGCGGCGTGACGCTGGGCCACCTCCCGTGCCAGTTGCTGGCGGGAGCGCCAGATCCCGCCGATGACGATACCGCTGATCAGCAGTGCCATGGCAATGGAGCCAAACCAGGCGGCGTAGCTCACGCCGGGCTGCTGCACGACGAGCAAGCGACGCCAGCGCTGGTTTAGTTCATCAATCTGGGTGCTGGTCAGTGCCATCAGGTTGCGATCCATCACCCCGGCCAGTTCGGTCTGACTCTTGTTGATGGCAAAGCCAAGACTGAAGCGATCTTCCAGCTCCTCGATATCGAGCCCTTCCAGCAAGTTGGTACGCTGGGGATATTGCAGCTGATATAGCTCGCTCAGCATGGCGTCAGCCTTGCCCTGTTTGATCGCGGCAAGCCCCTGCTCGAGGCCGTCGGTGCGAAGCCACTCCTGATCACCGAGCAGGGCGAGCAAGGAGGGATCGTAGAGGGATTCCGGCACCAGAATACGCTGCCGCTTGAGTTGGGTGATGCGATCGGCAGCCAGCTTGCGCTTGCTGATCAAAGCAAACCGGTTGGTGGAGATCGTCCGACTGAAAATGAACTGATCCGTCAATGCCGGGGATTCCGGCAAGCCGGCCATCATATCCGCCTCACCACGGCGCAGCTTTTCTACGGCCTCCGCCTTGCTGGCGGCATGCACCAGCTTGTATTTCAGGCCGGTCTCCTGGGTGACCCAGCGCAGCACATCCGCGCTCCACCCTTTCGCCTCCCCGAGATCATTGACGCCGCTATAGGGCATCAACTCGGGATTGACCACCAGGCGAATGGTGCGCCCGCGGCCGGATAACCAGGCCTGCTCGGTATCGCTGAAGTGGGGCTGGTTGACATATAGCGACCCCTGATCGAGATAGCGAGCCAGATCGGTATAGATAGTACCGGCGGGCATATGACGGATCAGGGTGTCCACCAGATTGGCCAACTCAGGCTGATCACGCATCATCAAGCGATAGCTGATGATCCGATCCTCACCAAACAGGCGGCGCAGGCGCAACCCATCGGCAGGAAACTCGCGCATCAGATAGCGCAGTTGCAGATAGTCCCCCAGATAGGCGTCACCCTTGCCACTCTGCAGCGCGTCGTAGACCTTCTCTCCGCTTTTTAGGGAAATAACGCGTGCCTGGGGATAGAGCTCGTGCAGCAGGCGGGCTGAGTCTGCCACCGAGTAGACCAGAAAGCGGGCCTGTTTGAGATTTTCTCCCTTGTAGAGGATGGCGGCATCGGTCTCCATCATCGGACGACTTAACCGCATACCCTCCACGGCCTTCTTGCGGGTTCCGACATAGGGAATGATGTCGCAGTCACCCTCTGCGAGCCCATTGCGCAATGTCTGCCAATCGGGCAACTCTTTGAGCACCAGCGGAATCGGGAACAGCTCCTGCAACCGGGCGAGACGATCCTTGAGCAGTCCCCCCTCGGCCATCAGGTATGGTGGAGGAAGCGTCGCAGGATAGCAGAGCGAAAGCTGACTCAGTGAATTTACATAAGCTTGGGTCGCCGGCGCCAACGGCAGCACTGTGGTCTGCAAAGGCTTGACGTGCAATGGCAGTGCCAGTACGGCACCTAGAAGAAAAACGGGGAATTTGGTCATCTGAAAACAAAAGCCAGGCATCTGCCTGGCTTTTTATCACTCGTTGGGTTCAACATTTTCTACCCTGGCCTTGAGCTTCTGGCCAGGCCGGAAGGTCACCACGCGGCGGGCGCTGATAGGAATATCCTCGCCCGTCTTGGGGTTACGTCCGGGACGCTGATTCTTCTCACGAAGGTCAAAGTTACCGAAGCCTGAAATCTTGACTTGTTCACCACGCTCAAGCGCCTGTCGGATTTCCTCAAAGAAGGCTTCCACCATATCTTTGGCTTCACGCTTGCTCATCCCGAGCTGGGTGAACAGGTGCTCTGCAATGTCGGCTTTGGTAAGCGCCATAGATCAATCCCTCAAGGATGCATTCAACTCTTCACCAAGGGCCCGCACGACATTGTCTACGGTCTCGGCAATCTCTTTCTCCTCCAGGGTGCGCTGGGTATCTTGCAATACAAGACTGATGGCCAGGCTCTTCTTGTCCTCTGCCATACCAGCCCCCTGGTATACGTCAAACAAGTTTATTCCAACTACCTGATTTCCGCCAACTTTTTTAATTACCGCAAGCACATCACCTGCCAGAACCTGACGATCGACCACGACGGCGATGTCGCGACGGTTCGCCGGGAACTTGGAAACCTCGGCTGCAACCGGCACCTTGGCCGGGGTCAGCTTATCCAGCTCCAGCTCAAACATCACCGCACGGCTCTTGAGGCCCAGCTTCTTCTCGAGGCTCGGGTGGATCACGCCGATGTGGCCGATGATCTCGCCATTACGCAGGATGGCTGCGCTCTGGCCCGGGTGCAGGGCGCTGTGCTCGGTGCGCTCGAAGGTAAAGGTGGCCCCTTCGGCGGTCAAGTCCAGCACCGCTTCCAGATCCCCTTTCAAATCAAAGAAGTCGGCTGCACGGGTTTTGATATCCCAGTGCTCGTCGCTCTGGTTGCCAGTGATGATACCGGCCAGCATCGGCTCCTGACGGATGCCGTTCTCGGCGCTTTCATCCTTGATGAAACGCAGACCCTGTTCAAACAGACGCACACGCGGCTGCTGACGGTTCTGGTTGTAAACCACCGCCTGCACCAGACCCGGGAACAGAGAGACGCGCATGGCGGACATCTCGACCGAGATCGGGTTCGGCAGCACGATGGCATCGCTCTGCGGGAACAGGGTTTGCTGGGTCTTGGGATCGACGAAGCTGTAGGTGATCGCTTCCTGGAAACCGCGGTCAACCAGCAGGTCGCGCACGCGCTTCAGGGTCACCTGCCCTTCTGCCTGCTCCACCATCGCCAGAGAGGCGGCGGGTTTCAGGTTCGGGATGTTGTTGTAGCCGTAGATGCGAGCCACTTCCTCGATGAGGTCTTCCTCGATGGCGATATCGAAACGCCAGGAGGGCGCCAACGCAGTCCAACCGTCAGCATCCACAGTCACCTGCATGCCGAGGCGAGTCAGGATCTCGACCACCTGAGCATCCGCCACGCTGATACCGATCACTTTATCGAGCTTGCTGCGACGCAGCTTGATGGGGGCAGCCTTGGGCAGATGGGCATCGGATTTGACCTCGATGACCGGACCGGCTTCACCGCCGCAGATATCCAGCAGCAGACGGGTGGCTCTGTCCATCACCTTGGCCTGCAGCTGCGGATCCACCCCGCGCTCGAAGCGATGGGAAGAGTCGGTGTGCAGACCGTAGGCACGGGCACGGCCGGTGATGGAGAGCGGCGCGAAGAAGGCGCACTCCAGCAGGATGTCGGTGGTGGTCTCGGAAACACCGGTGCGATTGCCACCGAAGATACCGGCCATGCAGGCAGGGCCTTTGGCATCGGCAATCACCAGGGTGGTCTCTTTGAGCTTCACTTCGTTGCCGTCGAGCAGGGTCATCGGCTCATCGGTGTGGGCGCGACGCACCACCAGCTCCCCTTCCAGGGTAGCCAGATCGAAGGCGTGCATCGGCTGACCGTATTCCAGCAGCAGGTAGTTGGTGATGTCGACAATGGCATCGATGGAACGAATGCCGCCACGGCGCAGCTTCTCTTGCATCCAGAGCGGGCTCTGGGCCTGCAAGTTCAGCCCCTTGATGACGCGGCCCAGATAACGGGGGCAATCAGCTGGTGCTTCAACCCGGATCGGGAAAGTTGCATCAATGGTGGCAACAGCTGGTGCCCAGGTCGGCTCGACCACGTCCACGCTGTTGAGCACGCCAATTTCACGGGCCAGACCGGCGATACCGAGGCAATCGGCACGGTTCGGAGTCAGATCCACGTCGATGGAGACGTCGTTCAGATTGAGGTAGTCGCGAATATCGGTACCGATGGGGGCATCGGCCGGCAGCTCGATGATGCCATCGGCTTCAACGTCGATACCCAGCTCACTGAAAGAGCAGAGCATGCCATGGGACGGCTGGCCACGCAGCTTGGCTTTCTTGATGGTGAAATCACCCGGCAGGGTCGCCCCTACTTTGGCCACACACACTTTCAAGCCCTGACGGCAGTTTGGCGCGCCGCAGACGATGTCCAGCAGCTCGGCTTCACCCACGTTGACCTTGGTCACCCGCAGCTTGTCGGCGTCAGGATGCTGGGCGCACTCGACCACTTCACCCACAACCACATTGTTGAACTGGCCAGCCACCGCTTCCACGGCGTCCACTTCCAGACCGGCCATGGTGATCTGTTCGGCCAGCGCATTGTCACTCAACTCGGTGCGGACCCACTCCATCACCCAGGATTTACTGAATTTCATGTTCTCTCGCCCTTACTTGAACTGCTTGAGGAAGCGCAGGTCGTTTTCGAAGAAGGCACGCAGGTCGTTGACCCCGTAACGCAGCATGGTCAGGCGCTCAACGCCCATGCCGAAGGCAAAGCCCGAGTATTTTTCCGGATCGATGCCGACTGAACGCAGTACGTTCGGGTGAACCATGCCACAGCCCAGCACTTCCAGCCACTTGCCGTTCTTGCCCATCACGTCCACTTCAGCGCTCGGCTCGGTGAACGGGAAATAGGAAGGACGGAAGCGAATGGTCAGGTCTTCCTCGAAGTAGTTGCGCAGGAAGTCGTGCAGAATGCCCTTCAGCTCGGTAAAGCTGGCATGCTCGTCAACCAGCAGGCCTTCAACCTGATGGAACATCGGGGTGTGGGTCATGTCGTAGTCGTTACGATAGACGCGGCCCGGTGCAATGATGCGGATCGGCGGCTGCTGATGTTCCATAGTGCGGATCTGCACACCGGAGGTGTGGGTACGCAGCATCAGATCAGGATTGAAGTAGAAGGTATCGTGATCGGTACGCGCCGGATGATGAGCCGGAATGTTCAGCGCATCGAAGTTGTGGAAGCCATCTTCAATCTCGGGACCGCGGGCAACCTTGAAGCCCATCTCGCCAAACAGGCGCTCGATGCGTTCAATGGTGCGGGTTACCGGATGCAGACCGCCATTCTCGATGCGACGGCCCGGCAGGCTGACGTCGATGGTCTCGGCTGCCAGCTTCTGGTTCAGCACAGCAACTTCGAGCGCTTCACGACGCTCGTTCAGCGCATCCTGAACCTGTTGTTTTGCCTGGTTGATCACGGCGCCCGCGGCGGGACGCTCTTCAGCAGACAAGGCACCCAGGCCCTTCATCTGCTCGGTAAAAAAGCCCTTTTTACCCAGATATTTGACCCGGATTTCGTCGAGGGTCGCGATATCGCTCACGCCCTCAATTTCGGCTCTGGCTTGGCCGACTACTTCTTCAAGCTGTTGCATGTCTTCCTCGTCACCACTCCCGGTACAGGAGCCTTTAGGCTAAATAAGGTCAAGAGTGGAATAATACAAAAAAAGCCCCTTCGCTGACCATAGCTAAGGTTGGCTTTTCTCCCTACAAATCATTTTGTTATATCAAGCGAGTCTCATCGGTTCACTGCCACTCCTGAAATACTGGAACAAACATCTAGTTTGTTGGCATATAGACTATTTGTAGAACAGGTCATCTCGCACATATCACCTTGTGTGGAGAAATATGCAGCTCGTGTAAAACAGTGGACAGAATATGGACGAGAGAAAGGAAAAACTGATGTAACACAGAGAGTTATAGATACAAAAAAGGAGGCCTGAGCCTCCTTTTAGCGTTTATAACAGGACTGGATTAAACCAGAGCTGCTTTAGCTTTTTCAACCAGGGCGGTGAAAGCCATTTTGTCGTGAACGGCGATATCGGACAGGATCTTGCGATCGATCTCGATAGAAGCCTTCTTCAGACCGTTAATCAGACGGCTGTAGGACAGACCGTTCTGACGGGCTGCAGCGTTGATACGCGCAATCCACAGCTGACGGAACTGACGCTTTTTCTGGCGACGGTCACGGTAGGCATACTGACCAGCTTTGGTTACCGCTTGTACCGCTACGCGGTAAACACGGGAACGGGCACCGTAGTAACCTTTGGCGGCTTTCATTACTTTCTTGTGACGAGCTCGAGCAGTCACACCACGTTTAACTCTTGGCATTTTTCACATCCCCCCTTATGCGTACGGCAGACAAGCGACAACACGTTTGTGGTCGGCAGCAGAAACCATGAATTTCGGTCCCAGCTGACGCTTACGCTTGCTGCTCTTCTTGGTCAGGATGTGACGCAGGTGGTTATGCTTGCACTTGAAGCGACCCGAGCCAGTCTTTTTGAAGCGCTTTGCAGCACCCCGGTTGGTTTTCATCTTCGGCATTTCATACTCCGCATTGTGAGTGACAACAAAATCGCAAGGCGAACCAACTCATGGGGCAGGCCCCATGAGTCAATTTCTTGTGGGCCTTAAGATTTCTTCTTAGGTGCGAGAACCATCACAGCTTGACGGCCTTCGACTTTCGGGAACGACTCGACTACGGCCAACTCTTCCAGATCGTTCTTGACGCGCTCCAGAACCTTGATACCAAGATCCTGGTGGGCCATTTCACGACCACGGAAGCGCAGGGTGACCTTAGCCTTGTCCCCGTCTTCCAGAAAGCGAACCAGGTTGCGTAGTTTTACCTGATAGTCGCCTTCGTCAGTGCCAGGACGGAATTTGATTTCCTTGACCTGGACGACTTTCTGCTTTTTCTTCTGTTCTTTGGTTGTTTTGCTCTTTTCGTAGAGGAATTTGCCGTAATCCATGATCCGGCAAACGGGCGGCTCAGCATTTGGACTGATCTCTACCAGATCAACTCCGGCCTCTGCGGCCAAGTTCAGAGCATCCTGAATGGAGGTGATGCCAATGGCTTCACCATCCAGACCAGTCAGACGAACTTCTTTCAGACGGATCTCTTCATTGATCCGGTGAGCGCGGGCTTGCGGTTGCTTGCCCAGTTTTTTTCCGCCTTTTATAGCTTATTCCTCCACTTTCTTTTGTCCGCGGGTCTGAACTTCCTGGGTCAACAGAGCGATGAACTCTTCAACAGGATAAGTGCCCAGGTCAGCCCCTTTACGAGTCCGTACTGCAATCTTACCGGCTTCAACTTCTTTATCGCCGCAGACCAGCATGAAAGGTACTCGCTTCAAAGTATGCTCGCGGATTTTAAAGCCAATCTTCTCATTTCTCAAGTCCGCTTTTGCGCGAAGGCCCGCATCATTCAATGCTTTGGCTACTTTCACCGCATAATCGGCCTGATTGTCCGTGATATTCATGACCACAGCCTGAGTCGGTGCCAACCAGGTCGGGAACAGACCGGCGTACTCTTCAGTCAGAATACCGATGAAGCGCTCGATAGAACCCAGGATGGCCCGGTGGATCATCACAGGTACATGGCGATCGTTGTTTTCGCCCACATAAGTGGCACCCAGACGACCAGGCAGGGCAAAGTCGAGCTGCACGGTACCACATTGCCACGCACGATCAAGGCAATCGTGCAGGGTAAATTCAATTTTGGGACCGTAGAACGCCCCTTCACCCGGCTGCAGATCGTACTTCAGACCGTTGAGTTCCAGCGCTTCGGCCAAGGCTTTCTCGGCACGATCCCACATCTCGTCGGAGCCGATACGCTGCTCGGGACGAGTGGAGAGCTTGACCACGATGTTCTCGAAGCCAAAGGTACCGTAGACGTCATAGACCATACGAATACAGCCGGAGACCTCTTCCATGATCTGCTCTTCGGTACAGAAGATGTGAGCGTCATCCTGAGTGAAGCCGCGCACCCGCATCAGACCGTGAAGGGAACCGGACGGCTCGTTGCGGTGGCAGGAACCAAACTCGGCCATACGCAGCGGCAGATCGCGGTAGGACTTCAGACCCTGGTTGAAGATCTGGACGTGACCCGGGCAGTTCATCGGCTTGATGGCGTACTCGCGGTTCTCGGACTGGGTAGTGAACATGGCCTGGGCGTATTTCTCCCAATGACCTGAACGCTCCCACAGAACGCGATCCATCATGAACGGACCTTTCACTTCCTGATAGTCGTACTCTTTGAGCTTGCCGCGGATAAAGGTTTCCAGCTCACGGAAGATGGTCCAGCCATCGTTGTGCCAGAACACCATACCGGGTGCTTCTTCCTGCATGTGATACAGGTCGAGCTGCTTGCCGATCTTGCGGTGATCGCGCTTGGCGGCCTCTTCCAGACGCTGCAGATAGGCCTTGAGCTGCTTCTTGTCAGCCCAGGCGGTACCGTAGATACGCTGCAGCATCTTGTTGTTGGAGTCACCGCGCCAGTAGGCGCCGGACATCTTCAGCAGCTTGAAGTGGTGGCAGTGACGCATGTTGGGCACGTGCGGGCCGCGACACATGTCGATGTACTCTTCGTGATGATAGAGACCTGGCTGGTCATCACGGGCAATGTTCTGATCCAGGATTTCGACTTTGTAAGACTCGCCGCGCGCCTCGAATACATCGCGCGCTTCTTGCCAGGAGACTTTCTTCTTGATGACGTCGTAATCCTTGGCTACCAGCGCCAGCATGCGCTCTTCCAGGGCAGCCAGATCTTCATCGGTCAGGGTACGGTCAAGATCAACGTCATAGTAGAAGCCGTTGTCGATGACAGGACCGATGGCCATCTTGGTCTGGGGCCAGAGTTGCTTGATAGCATGACCCAGCAAGTGGGCGCAGGAGTGGCGCAGGATGTCCAGACCTTCTTCGTCTTTGGCGGTGATGATGGCCAGCGAGGCATCAGCTTCGATCAGCTCGCACGCATCCACCAGTTCACCGTTTACCCGACCGGCAATGCACGCCTTGGCGAGACCGGGACCGATGTCCGCAGCCACATCCATGACGGAAACAGAGTGGGCAAATTGACGTTGGCTGCCGTCAGGCAGAGTAATGATTGGCATTATGTGTTTCCTTATACAGTGGTGACCCCTACCAAAGGTCACATGCGGGATGGAAAAGAGATTCAAAAAGGTGATGTTCTGGTTCTCCACAGCACTTTGCGAAGACGGCCTGACACGCAAACAGCGTGTCTAACGTGACAAACCAAGCCAAAACGGCTCCATGCTACCAGAAGTTGGGCGTGCTGTATCGGATTTGCAGATATTTTCTACAGTCAAATGAGTCGCCTACCGACTATTCACCAAGCAGAGATTGCCAGTTGAAGTCAAAGTCACTGCTCCCCTCCTCGGCCAGCGCCAGCTCTTGCAGCACCTGAAGCGCCAGCTTGTTGCCCTTTTGTGCCGCCTGATAGAGCCACTGTTTCGCCTGAGGCAAATCGACCCTGCCGCTGACCCCCATCAGATGAAGGACGCCGACTTTCAGCATGGCCGGGACATCACCATTGCGGGCAGCCTGATCCATCCAGTGAAAGGCTTGGCGCAGATCTCGCTTGACCCCAATACCGCGCAGATAGAGCTCTGCCAGCCGATATTGGCCGAAGGGATCCCCTGCCTGCGCCGACTGGCGATAGAGCGTGATGGCCTGATGGATATCCTGCTCGCTCCCCTGCCCCACTTCATGGCTCCAGCCCATCAAGGCTTGCGCCCGAGGTTGGCCTTGATCGGCCAGTGGCGACCAGATCCGGGTCGCCTCATCGAAATGACCGGTACGCCAGGCACGGTTGGCAGCAGCCATCTCCTGCTCGGTGGAGAGCGGAAGCAGACGCCAAATAACCAGCGCAAACAGACCGATAAACAGCCAGCGGGAAGTGGTGGGGCTCATGATGATTTCCGTGATCCAGTTCTCATTTCGTCTATGTAAACGAAATGTAGCGTTGCGATCAAGCAAGAGATCCCTACGACAACCCTTTTTGCACCCGCTCGATCAGCAGTTGTTGTCATTTATCCGGGGCACCTGCAAAATAACTGTATGTATAAACAGTATAGATGCACACCATGGCAGGACGAGGCAGCCCCCACAATATCGATCACCGTTTTAGCGGCCCCCTTGTCGAAGCGGTCGATGACGGCTGGCAATCGTCCGATTGGGATGCCGCCTTCACTTCTTCTGTGCCTGGCACCGAGGTGCGGGAGATCGATGCACGCAGTATCATCAGCTACAACAGCTCGCCGGATGTCCCCTTTGGTCGCTCCATCAACCCCTATCAGGGGTGCGAACACGGCTGCATCTACTGCTATGCCAGACCCAGTCACGCCTATCTGGAGCTCTCCCCTGGCCTTGATTTCGAGAGCAAGCTGTTTGCTAAACGCAATGCAGCCGACCTGCTGCGCCGGGAGTTTGCCAAACCGGCCTATCAACCACAGACCATCTTCATTGGCGCCAATACCGACCCCTATCAACCCATCGAGCAGCGCTATTGCCTCACCCGGCAGTTGCTGGAAGTGATGCTGGCCCACCGCCATCCGGTCGGGCTCATTACCAAGAGCGCCATGATCTTGCGCGACCTCGATCTGTTGACCGAGCTGGCCAGAGAGGGACTGTGTCAGGTGATGGTATCGGTGACGACCTTGAATGAAACCCTGCGCCGACAGCTGGAGCCCCGCGCCAGCACGGGTGCAGGCCGCTTGAAAGTGATCGAGAAGCTGGCCAACGCTGGCGTGCAGGTGGGGGTACTGGCTGCCCCCATGATCCCGCGGCTCAATGAGCCGGAGCTGGAGCAGATCATCAAATCAGCCGCCGAGGCAGGCGCCAGCTGCGCCGATTACATCCTGCTGCGGTTACCCCACGAGTTGGCGCCGCTATTTGGGGACTGGCTCGATACCCACTATCCGGGCCAGAAGGAGGCTATTTTAAATCAGTTGCGAGCCAGCCGCGGTGGCGGGCTCAACAGTACCGCCTTCGGCACCCGCATGCGCGGCGAGGGGCACTTTGCCGATCTGCTGGCCCAGCGCTTTCGCCTTATCAGCAAACGCCTTGATCTGGGCAAACGCCATATTCAGCTCAGGCTGGATGGGTTTATCCGCCCCGGGGAGCAGCTGTCGCTCTTCTAATCCCCCTGTTCACGCCCTTCACACATCAAGCACAAAGCCCTTGCTTGCCAAGAGGTTGAGAGGAAAGACTGCCGCGACACATCCTGTGGGAACCCCGCTTTTCAGCATTTTCTAACGGATTAGCTATGGCGCGACAAGATCGCGCTATCCGAAACCAGAGACGACGCCTTAGCCTGCGCGCTGATCCCGACCCTGCTGCACCATTTCAACCGGCAGCCGCGAGGGTTCATGGGCCACTTCGTGCTCATCCTCTTCATACAGCGGCACCTCTGATTCGCCCCATACCCGGCTCCACCAAATTTCCCACGTGATCCAACTGGTCATATGCAGCTCCTGACGGTGAAGGTGATGGCAACAACGCACCACTCGCCCAGCAGGATAGCGACCGGGAATGACAGGGAAATGACAGGGAAATGACAAAAAATCACTTGTAAAAAGGCAACTGGCGGTGGCGAGGAAAAGCCGAAACAGTTCACATATTCGGCGAAATCACTCTGAAAGCGGTCACAAATCTGCAGGTTGTGGATTGTAGCTCACTCTGTTCCCGCCAAAGCTGGGTTGCCCATTCAGGCATCTATAAAAACAGGGACACAATAATGAAACACACAGCGGGAATATGGGCGATCGCAGGCATGCTGATCGTCCCCTTGGCGCAAGCCGACGTCATACTGCACGCCTTCAACTGGAAGTACAGTGAAGTGACCGCCAAAGCCGACCTTATCAAGTCGGCCGGTTACAAACAGGTACTCATCTCGCCGCCTCTCAAGTCATCCGGCAACGAGTGGTGGGCTCGTTACCAGCCGCAGGATCTGCGTCTTGTCGACTCCCCTCTTGGCAACAAACAGGATCTCGAGCAGCTGATCACCGCCATGAAGGCGCGAGGTATCGCCGTCTATGCCGATGTGGTGCTCAACCACATGGCCAACGAAAGCTGGAAACGCAGCGATCTCAACTATCCCGGCAACGTGCTGCTGCAAAGCTACGCCAGCAACCCGGCCTATTTCGAGCGCCAGAAACTGTTTGGCGATCTCGGCCAAAACTTCCTCTCCGGTCAGGATTTTCATCCCGAAGGGTGCATCAGCGACTGGAGCGATCCGGGTCATGTCCAGTATTGGCGACTCTGTGGCGGTGCCGGTGACAAGGGGCTGCCGGATCTGGATCCCAATAACTGGGTGGTAAGCCAGCAGCAGGCCTATCTCAAGGCGCTCAAGGGGATGGGGATCAAGGGCTTTCGGGTCGATGCGGTCAAACACATGAGCGATTACCAGATCAATGCCGTGTTCACCCCCGAGATCAAACAGGGGATGCATGTGTTTGGCGAGGTGATCACCACAGGGGGCGCAGGCAGCACCGATTACGAGCGCTTCCTCAAACCCTACCTCGACAACAGCGGTCAGGGGGCCTATGACTTTCCGCTGTTTGCCTCCTTGCGCGGCGCGTTCAGTTACGGTGGCAGCATGAACCTGCTGGCGGATCCGGGCGCCTATGGTCAGGCGCTACCGGGCAGTCGCGCCGTCACCTTTGCCGTGACCCACGACATTCCCACCAACGACGGCTTCCGCTATCAGATCTTAAGCCAGACTGACGAGAAGCTGGCCTATGCCTACCTGCTCGGCCGCGATGGTGGCTCGCCGCTGGTCTATTCGGATCACGGCGAGACCCAGGCCAAGGATGGACTGCGCTGGCAGGATTACTACCAGCGCGCCGATCTCAAGGGAATGCTCCGCTTCCACAATGCGGTGCAGGGCCAACCCATGCAGCTGGTCGGCAGCGGTGACTGCTTCGTGTTGTTCAAACGGGGCAAACAGGGGCTGGTCGGCATCAACAAGTGCGACTATGAGCAGGAGTACTGGCTCGATACCGCCAGGTTCGAGATGAACTGGTATCGCAACTATCGTGACGTGCTCGACCAAGGGGCCGTGGTCAACGTGCAGAGCCAGTGGGTACGGGTCGCCATTCCCGCCCGCAGCGCCAGAATGTGGCTGCAGGAGTGATCCAGCCGTAAGATCAGCGGAGAGTCATAAAAAGCAGACAAATAAAAAGAGCGACCACCAGGGTCGCTCTTTTTGATCAGAGACGTTGCTCGGGTAACAGGTGACGATTACTCGTCACCCGCTTCCCCTGCATCGACTGCATCAGTGCCGGTCGCGGTATCGGTACCTTCAGATACCTCACCGTCAACGGCCAGCGCGTCGTTCTCGTCTTCGTCGCTCTCGGCGATGCGCTGCAGGCCAACCACGGTCTCGTCTTCACCGGTACGGATCAGACGGACACCGCCGGTGTTACGGCCAATGACGCTCACCTCGGCAACACGGGTACGCACCAGGGTACCGCCGTTGGTGATCAGCATGATCTGGTCGGTATCTTCGACCTGGATTGCATCGATCACCTTGCCATTACGCTCATCCACCTTGATGGAGATAACGCCCTGGGTACCACGGCTCTTGGTCGGGTACTCGGCCAACGCAGTCCGCTTGCCGTAACCGTTCTCGGTGGCGGTGAGGATGGCTCCTTCGCCGCGCGGAACGATGAGGGAAACCACCTTGTCACCGGCGCCCAGCTTGATGCCGCGTACACCGGCGGCGGTACGACCCATCGGACGCACGCCCTTGAAGGTACCCTTGCTTTCGGTGCCTTCGCCGTTGTCGCTGCCATCATCGTCATTGCCGGCATCGTCGTCGGTTTCAACGTCATCGCTGACATCGGCATCGGCGCGACCGCTGCCTTCGGCGAAGCGAACGACTTTGCCCGCGTCGGAGAAGAGCATGATCTCGTTGCTGCCATCGGTGATATCCACCCCGATCAGCTCATCACCCTCTTTAAGGTTGATGGCACGAATACCGGAGGAGAGCGGACGGCTGAAGTCAGAGAGGCTGGTCTTCTTCACGGTACCGTTGGCGGTGGCAAAGAACACATACTTCTCGGCATCATACTCCTTCACCGGCAGGATAGCGGTGATACGCTCACCCTCTTCCAGCGGCAGCAGGTTGATGATCGGACGACCACGGGCGCCACGGGACGCTTCCGGCAGCTGATAGACCTTGAGCCAGTAGACCTTGCCACGGGTGGAGAAGCACAGAATGGTGTCGTGGGTGTTGGCCACCAGCAGACGCTCCACAAAGTCCTCTTCCTTGATCCGGGTGGCCGACTTGCCACGACCACCGCGGCGCTGGGCCTCGTAGTCGGAGAGCGGCTGATACTTCACATAGCCCTGGTGAGACAGGGTAACCACCACGTCTTCCGGGGTGATCAGATCTTCGATGTTGATCTCGGCACTGGACATGCTGATCTCGGTGCGACGCTCGTCGCCATACTGCTCACGCACGGCCAGCAGTTCATCGCGGATCACTTCCATCAGACGAGCCGGGCTCGCCAGGATGTGCAGCAGCTCGGCGATCAGATCCAGCAGAGATTGGTACTCTTCCAGGATCTTCTCGTGCTCGAGGCCGGTCAGCTTGTGCAGACGCAGGTCAAGGATGGCCTGGGCTTGCTGTTCAGTCAGGAAGTATTGACCTTCACGGATACCAAACTCAGGCTCCAGCCACTCTGGCCGTGCCGCGTCGTCGCCCGCTTTTTCCAGCATAGCGGCCACGTTGCCGAGTTCCCAGCCCTTGGCAACCAGGCCCGCTTTCGCGTCGGCCGGGGTCGCGCTGTGGCGGATCAGCTCGATGATGGGATCAATGTTGGCCAGCGCAACCGCCAGACCTTCCAAAATGTGCGCCCGATCCCGCGCCTTGCGCAGTTCGAACACGGTCCGGCGAGTCACCACTTCACGGCGGTGCAGCAGGAACGCATCCAGGATCTCTTTAAGGTTCATCACCTTGGGCTGGTTGTTATCGAGCGCCACCATGTTGATGCCGAACGTGGTCTGCATCTGGGTGTGCTTGTAGAGATTGTTCAGCACAATCTCGCCGGACTCGCCGCGCTTGATCTCGATAACGATGCGCATGCCGTCTTTGTCAGACTCATCGCGCAGGGCACTGATGCCCTCGATCTTCTTCTCTTTGACCAGCTCGGCGATCTTCTCGATCAGTCGAGCCTTGTTCACCTGATAGGGGATCTCGTGAACGATGATGGTCTCGCGACTGGTCTTCTCGTCCACTTCCACTTCAGCTTTGGCCCGCACATAGATGGAGCCACGACCGGTACGGTACGCCTGCACGATGCCGGAACGACCGTTGATAATGCCGCCGGTGGGGAAATCCGGGCCGGTGATGTAGGTCATCAGCTCGTCAATGGTGAGGTCGCCGTTTTCGATCAGCGCCAGGCAGCCATTGACAATCTCGGTGAGGTTGTGAGGCGGAATGTTGGTCGCCATGCCCACCGCGATACCGGAGGAGCCGTTGACCAGCAGGTTGGGAACCTTGGTAGGCATGACCGCCGGGATCATCTCGGTGCCGTCATAGTTCGGCACCCAGTCCACGGTCTCTTTGTCCAGATCAGCCAGCAGCTCGTGGGAGATGCGGGCCATCCGCACTTCGGTATAACGCATCGCCGCGGCGCTGTCGCCGTCGACTGAACCGAAGTTGCCCTGACCATCGACCAGCATGTAACGCATGGAGAAATCCTGCGCCATCCGGACAATGGTGTCATACACAGCGCTATCGCCGTGTGGGTGATATTTACCGATTACGTCACCGACCACACGGGCCGATTTTTTATAGGGCTTGTTCCAGTCGTTCCCCAACTCGTTCATAGCAAACAGAACGCGGCGGTGAACCGGTTTCAAGCCATCACGCACATCCGGCAGAGCTCGTCCTACGATCACGCTCATGGCGTAATCAAGATAGGAACTCTTGAGCTCTTCTTCGATGTTGACCGGCGTGATCTCTCTGGCCAGATCGCTCATAGAAAGCCTTATCCCTAATTAGTTGTTCTTTGGCTTAAACAGCGCGACATGGTAACACACTGAGCCAAATACCTTAAGCCACAAATCGGGTATCAGATCGGGCTGGTGTGACAAAGTCCGTCCGTTATAATGCCCGCCAGGACAATAGATTGCGCCCATGACTCAGAAGCGGGCGCCCTGCCACAGGATCTTCGAAAAATGAACAGTGATGCCAATGTCGATCTGACAGAAATCGCCAAGTTTGAAGCCATCGCCTCCCGCTGGTGGGACATGGAAGGTGAATTCAAACCCCTGCATCAAATCAATCCGGTACGCCTTGACTGGATCACCGACAAAAGTGGCGGTCTGTTTGGCAAGCGCATTCTCGATATCGGATGTGGTGGCGGCATCCTCTCCGAGAGCATGGCCCGCCGTGGTGCCAGGGTCACCGGCATCGACATGGGCAAGGAGCCCCTCGGCGTCGCCCGCCTCCACGCTCTGGAGCAGGGTGTCGAGCTCGAGTACCGCCAGATCACTGCCGAAGCCCATGCCGCCGAAGTACCGGGCCAGTATGACGTGGTCACCTGCATGGAGATGCTGGAGCATGTGCCGGACCCCGCCTCCGTGCTGCGCGCCATCGCTACCATGGTGCGCCCGGGCGGCCGGGTGTTCGTCTCCACCATCAACCGCAACCCCAAATCCTATCTGATGATGATCATCGGGGCCGAATACCTGATGAAGATGGTGCCCAAGGGTACCCACGATCACAAAAAATTCATCACCCCGGCCGAACTGTGTCGCATGGGTGAAGCAGCTGGCCTGCTGGTGCGGGATATGAGCGGGGTGCACTATGCACCGCTCTCCAACAGTTTCAAGCTCGGCAAAAATGTCGACGTCAACTATATGGTGGAGTTTGTCCGCCCGGAGCACGGCTGATGAGCTCCTCTCACCTGCTGCCTCTTCGTTGCGTGCTGTTCGATCTGGATGGCACCCTGCTCGACACAGCCCCGGATCTGGGGGCCGCCGTCAACCACGTGCTAATAAGCGAAGGCTTTGCGCCGCTCTCTGACGATATTATTCGTCAGACCACCTCCCACGGAGCTCTCGGGCTGCTGAAAGCGGGCCTCGGCGACGAACTGCTTGAAGAGCTGGGGGCCACGCGCCTGCGCAATGCCCTGCTCGACTACTACGCGGCCAATCTCTGCGTCGGTACCCGCCCCTATGAGGGAATGGTGGATCTTATCGAGTGGCTCGACGAGAAACAGCTCCCCTGGGGCATCGTCACCAACAAGCCGGGCTTTCTCACCGAGCCGCTGCTGGCGGCCCTGCCACAGCTTGCCAGCTGCGGCGTCACCGTCAGCGCCGACACCCTGCCGGTACGCAAGCCCGACCCCGCCCCCATGTTCTTTGCATGCGAGAAGCTGGGGGTCGAGGCGGCTCACTGCCTCTATGTGGGGGATCATGTGCGGGATATCGAAGCGGGCCGCAACGCCGGCATGCGCACTGCGGTCGCTGGCTGGGGCTATCTCAATGATGAGGAAGATCCCGCACAATGGGGCGCCGATCTGCACTTTGATACCGTGCAGGCCCTGCACCACTGGCTGCGCTACGAGTTGACGGCCAAGGTGTAACGCACAGCCTTACCGGCTGACATGCGATAACGGGGCGAAGAGACTCTTCGCCCCTTGCATCTCTTCCTTTACGCTCCCGCGTCCTGCGCCACCATCACGCCTCTATTCATTGATAATAAAGGCAGCTTTCTGCCTGTTGGATACCCATTTGACAAGCTCGCAGCCGTCACAAAGCGGCCACAAACCACCGTCATCTGATGCAAAGCCCTTGCCACGCTGAGCCCGCGGCTGCGACAACTGGACAGCTTTTGACCCTTGTTGCATAAGGGATAATCAGCCGCCGTTTGCTAGTAAAAAGCCCCCCGTTTCGCAAGCAAAAAAAGTTATTTAAATTTTCCATCTTCGATCGGGAGACTTGCTTTTAGCGGAGCGGACGAATGAAAACCCGCTCACTGTGAGCGGTCACTAACTGATGGGGCAAGACTCACAATTTATCCACAGCTCGTCACTTATCCACACATTGCAATGGCGGGCTGACCTCACTATCTTGTAGCTCGAACTTAAAATAACACTACATCTTGTGATTCATCGCACAATCTCTACCCAACTCCCGCACACCGCCGGGGCCCGGGTGGCGCCATTGTGCGATGGTTTTTCGGGAATCAACTGAAGGTCATCAGCCAATGAACTTGTTTGTGACGAAGCGTAACGGACACAAAGAACCCATCGATCTGGATAAAATTCACCGCGTGCTGGACTGGGCCGCCGAAGGACTCGACAACGTGTCGGTCTCCCAGGTAGAGCTCAAATCCCATATCCAGTTCTATGACGGTATCCGTACCGCTGACATTCACGAAACCATCATCAAGGCAACGGCTGACCTCATCTCCGAGCAGACCCCGGACTACCAGTACATGGCAGCCCGTCTGGCCATCTTCCACCTGCGCAAGAAGGCCTACGGCCAGTTCGAACCGCCCCACCTCTACCAGCACGTGGCTCGTCTGGTGGACATGGGCAAGTACGACAAGCACCTGCTGGAAGACTACACCCAGGCCGAATTCGAAGAGCTGAACACCCATCTGGATCACTGGCGCGACATGGATTTCTCCTACGCGGCAGTCAAACAGCTGGAAGGCAAATATCTGGTCCAAAACCGCGTTACCGGCGAGATCTACGAGAGCCCGCAGTTCCTCTATATGCTGGTTGCGGCCTGCCTCTTCTCCAAGTATCCGAAAGATACCCGTCTGGACTACATCAAGCGCTTCTATGATGCGGTCTCGACCTTCAAGATCTCCCTGCCGACCCCGATCATGAGCGGCGTGCGTACACCGACCCGTCAGTTCAGCTCCTGCGTACTGATCGAATGCGACGACAGCCTGGACTCCATCAACGCTACCGCCAGCTCCATCGTGCGTTATGTCTCCCAGCGCGCCGGTATCGGTATCAACGCCGGTCGCATCCGCGGTCTGGGCAGCCCCATCCGTGGTGGCGAAGCGTTCCACACCGGTTGCATCCCCTTCTACAAATACTTCCAGACTGCCGTGAAGTGCTGCTCCCAGGGCGGCGTGCGCGGCGGTGCGGCCACCCTGTTCTACCCGCTGTGGCACACCGAAGTGGAAAGCCTGCTGGTGCTGAAGAACAACCGCGGCGTGGAAGAGAACCGTGTTCGTCACATGGACTACGGCGTGCAGATCAACAAGCTGATGTACCAGCGCCTCATCAAGGGCGGTGACATCACCCTGTTCTCCCCGTCCGATGCGCCGGGTCTGTACGACGCCTTCTTCGCCGATCAGGACAAGTTCGAAGAGCTCTACGTCAAGTACGAGCAGGATCCGGCCATTCGCAAGAAGACTCTGAAAGCGGTAGACCTCTTCTCCTTGATGATGCAAGAGCGTGCCGGTACCGGTCGCATCTACATCCAGAACGTGGATCACTGCAACACCCACAGCCCGTTCGACCCGAGCGTGGCGCCGGTACGCCAGTCCAACCTCTGCCTCGAGATTGCGCTGCCGACCAAGCCGCTCAACAATATCGACGACGAGAGTGGCGAGATCGCCCTGTGCACCCTCTCCGCCTTCAACCTCGGTGCCATCGAGAAGCTGGAAGATCTGGAAGAGATGGCCGATCTGGCCGTGCGTGCCCTCGACGCCCTGCTCGACTATCAGGACTACCCGATTGCCGCCGCCAAGAAGGGCAGCATGGGTCGTCGCACCCTGGGGATCGGCGTCATCAACTACGCCTACTACCTGGCCAAAAACGGTGCCCGTTACTCCGACGGCTCTGGTTTGGCGCTGACTCACCGTACCTTCGAGGCCATTCAGTACTACCTGCTGAAAGCCTCCGTGCAGCTGGCCCGCGAGTTCGGCCCCTGCCCGCTGTTTGGCGAGACCACCTACGCGCAAGGTATCCTGCCCATCGACACCTACAAGAAGGATCTGGATGCGCTGTGCAACGAACCGCTGCATCTGGATTGGGAAAGTCTGCGTGAAGAGATCAAGTCCGTGGGCTTGCGCAACTCAACCCTGACCGCCCTGATGCCGAGCGAAACCTCCAGCCAGATCTCCAACGCCACCAACGGCATCGAGCCGCCACGCGGTCTGGTGTCGGTCAAAGCCTCCAAAGACGGCATTCTCAAACAGGTGGTGCCCGAGTATGATCGCCTGAAAGATCAATACGAATTGCTCTGGAAGCAACCGAGCGTTGACGGCTACCTGCAGCTGGTCGGTATCATGCAGAAGTTTGTGGATCAGGCGATCTCCGCCAACACCAACTACGACCCTGCACGTTTCGAAGGCAACAAGGTCCCGATGAAACAGCTGCTCAAGGACTTGCTAACCGCCTACAAATACGGCCTCAAGACCCTGTACTATCACAACACCCGTGATGGTGCAGACGATGCCCAGACCGATCTGCAAGATGACGGTTGTGCAGGCGGGGCTTGCAAAATCTAAGTCACGACAAGAACTGATAACCGGGCGGGAGCATGAAGCTCCCGCTCTCCTGTTTTCTCTATTCACATATTCTGGTAACCATGGCCTATTCAACTTTCTGCCAAACCCAAAACGACCAGCTCAAAGAGCCGATGTTTTTTGGCCAATCGGTCAACGTAGCCCGTTATGATCAACAAAAGCACGAAGTGTTCGAGCGGCTGATCGAGAAGCAGCTCTCCTTCTTCTGGCGCCCGGAAGAGGTGGATGTCTCCCGTGACCGCATCGACTATCAGGCCCTGCCGCCTCACGAGCAGCACATCTTCATCTCCAACCTGAAGTACCAGACTCTGCTGGACTCCATTCAGGGCCGCAGCCCCAACGTGGCCCTGCTGCCGCTGGTCTCCATTCCGGAGCTGGAAACCTGGATTGAGACCTGGGCCTTCTCCGAGACCATCCACTCTCGCTCCTACACCCACATCATCCGCAATATCGTCAACACCCCCGCCCAGGTGTTCGACGACATCGTGACCAATGAGCAGATCTTGAAGCGCGCTGGCTCCATCAGCCACTTCTACGACGACCTGATCGAAGCGACCGCCCTCTACAACCTGCACGGTGAAGGGACCCACACCGTCGCGGGCCGCGAAGTGACCATCACCTTGCGCGAGCTCAAGAAGAAGCTCTATCTGTGCCTGATGAGCGTCAACGCGCTGGAGGCAATTCGCTTCTACGTCAGCTTCGCCTGCTCCTTTGCCTTCGCCGAGCGTGAACTGATGGAAGGCAACGCCAAGATCATCAAGATGATCGCCCGCGACGAAGCGCTGCACCTCACCGGCACCCAACACATGCTGAACCTGATGCGCACCGGCCAGGATGACCCGGAGATGGCCGAGATCGCTGCCGAGTGCGAACAGGCCTGCTTCGAGATCTTCAAGGAAGCGGCCATTCAGGAGAAAGAGTGGGCCGAGTACCTGTTCCAGGACGGCTCCATGATCGGCCTGAACAAGGACATCCTCTGCCAGTACGTGGAGTACATCACCAACCTGCGCATGAGTGCGGTCGGCCTGCAGCCAGCCTTTGCCGGCACCAAGCAGAATCCGATCCCCTGGATCAACACCTGGCTGTCATCCGACAACGTACAGGTCGCCCCGCAAGAGGTAGAGGTCAGCTCCTATCTGGTCGGCCAGATCGACAGCGAAGTCAATGCCGACGACCTGGGTGATTTCGAGCTGTGAGTGACGCAACCAACACGCTGACCCCTGCCCCGCACGCACCTGCCGAACAGCATGCGGTCGTGGCACCACGGGTGCATACCCGGGATGGTGCCGTGCTGCACGCCCATCCCGGCGAAAGCGTGTTGGAGACCCTGGAGCGCCATGGTCATCATGTGGAGTTCCAGTGTCGCAGCGGCTATTGCGGCGCCTGCCGCACTCCGCTGATAGCTGGCAAAGTACACTATCCTGCGGTGCCGCTGGCATTCGTCGCCCAAGGGGAGTGCCTCCCCTGCTGTTGCAAACCGGTCGGCGCCATCCGGCTGGATATCCAGAAGAGCTGACGCAGCCACCAGCTGTAACTCACACAAAATAGAAAGCCGCCGGAGCAATCCGGCGGCTTTTTTGTCTCTTCATCTTTGCTCGGGCGCTCGATAACAGACGCCCAACCCATCAGAGGATTACAACCAGGGGGCGGCAGTCGGCCCGTGGTGCAGGCCCAGCTTCCAGACCCGGCCAAAGTGCTTGTAGTGACCGGCTGCAACGCCAGCCTTCTCGCCCATGCCGTGGTAGAGGTCAAGGTGTCCCTTCTTCACCGCCCCGCCCACATCCAGCGCAATCAACAGCCGCAGCTGGTGCTTGCCGGTCCAGTTGCCCTCTCTGTCGAGCAAGGGAACTTCAGCAAGGATCGGGGTCCCCATCGGCAGCAAGGTCTTGTCGGCGGCAACGGCCGCCAGCGGCAGCAGCGGGATACCGGCGGCGCCGATCACATCATTGGTGGGTCGACGCTCGAAGAAGACATAGGAGGGGTTCTGCTCCACCAGCTCCTTGACGCTCTCCTCCGGCTGTCGGTTGGCCCACTCCTTGATGGCCTTCATCGACATTTGCTCTTTGGGCACTTCACCGCGGTCGATCAGTACCCGGCCGATACTGACGTAACCGTGGCCGTTCTTGCCGCTATAGCCCAGATATTGCAGCCGATCGTCATCCCCGTAGTGGACAAAGCCCGAGCCCTGCACATCCATCAGGAAGTTGTCGATAAGGGATTTGCTGTAACCCAGCTCCAGCCCGCGGTTGGCCAGGGCCCCCTGATGGATCTCGGCCCGGGTCGGACAACGACCGCCACATTTAGGCATGGCATAGATGGGGTATTTGTACTTGGCATCCGGGCGGTGGCGCACTTCCAGCACCGGCGAGTAGTAACCGGTAAAGAGCACGTTACCCATGCGATCGGCGCCGCCCAGCTGAGCCAGGCTGATACCGTAACGGGTGATGTCGGCAGGATTGCCGCCACCCGCCACCCAGCGGGAGAGCTGATGATAGAGCTCGCCATAACGGCGGGTCATCTTGCCGGAGCGCTCCAATACCAGTCTGCTTTGCGGGCCAAACTTGCTGTAATCGGCACGCGCACGGCTATTGACCCGCTCCACCCTCACCAGATCCTCTGGCAAGGTCCCGTCCAGATACTGCTTGCCCAGATTTTCCGGCACCTCGCAGTTAAGAAAGCATCTGTTGTCGGTCTGTTTTTTGGGCACTTCTGCTTTGTCAGAATTGCCCGCACAACCGGCCAGTCCCAGCACTGCGGCGGTCAGCCAGTACGCGTGTTTGTTCATATGTCCTCATATAACGCCAAGAGCCATGCTCGGCGGGGAAGATGCCAAATTTGCAGGGGGAAAGCAAACGACATCAATCACTTGAAGCAGGATTTCTCCAAAGGGGATCCGCTGGGTTATAACAAGGTGACAGGATGTGCGAGGTGATGGATGGAACAGCTCGAAATATTCCCGCTGCAGAGCCCCTGCATCGGGGTCTGCGAAGTGAACAACAAAGGCTACTGCAAGGGGTGCCTGCGCAATCGCGAGGAGCGTTTCAACTGGCTCACCATGACCCCTGCCCAGCAACAAGAGGTGATGCGCCTGTGCCGGGATCGCAAACGCCGGGTCGAGGCTGCGCGGCGCAAGGCTCATGAAGGCGCGCTCAATGAACCGCAAGCACAACCCGGCTGGGATTTTTAAACGTCTCCCATAGGCCACCCTACTCCCCGATACCCACCCCCGCGATCCGGGCCAGTTCGCTAAACGCCACAAACAGATGATAAAACGTGCTGGCTGGCGCACGAGAGGTCAGCGGCTTTCCCTCGCTATCCACTTGATCAATCCACTGTCCGGGCTTCGCGGGCAACAAGTAGTAGTGGAAGATCCGCGCAACCACCTCGCAGATCTGACAGGCGGTAGCCTCATCCCCCTGTTGTTCATAAGCCGCCAGGAGCGCTTTCAAATGTTCGGTCTGGCACCAGAGCCGGCTGGTATCGCGATAGATTTGCCCATCATCGGTCAGCTCATCGATCACCAGCCCGGTTTGCCCGTGCCCGTGGCGGATGGCAAAGCGGGTCAATATCCCGATTGCCTCGTCAATCTCGGTGCTGGTTGGCTGGATTTCCCAGCTGCTGGCAAGAGTCCGGTAGCGTGCCAGCAGCCAGCACCACTCGTAGTGATGACCGGGGTCGATGAGACGGGAGTCGGCATGACGCGCCAGCAGCGCATCGTCGAAAAACTCGCGCAGTAACCCGGGTTCCAGAAAACGCTGACGAAACAGCCGATACAGCGCGGTTGCCCGCTGCTGCCATATCACATCATCAAAGCTGTCTGCCGCTACTAGCAGCGCCTCGAACAGATGCATATGGGGATTTTGGCTGCGCAGTGGGCCAGATGGCCAACTGTAGTGGAATCCACCGTGCAGCGGGTCCAAAAAGAGTTGCTCAATGGCCTGATAGCGCGACTCGGCCTGTTGTTGCCAGCGTGGATCGCCACTCAGACGATAGAGCCAACACTCAGCCAGCAGGGCAAACGCGTATTCATAGCTGCAGACTGATGCGTCAGCAATCGAACCATCCCGATTAATGGAGAAAACGCTATGCCCCGCCCCATCGTCAAAATGACCCATACCGACCAAAGCAGAACGCTCGGCAAGGGTGCGCCCGTCGTACCACCCCAGCAGGGTGGCGTGGCTGAACACATAGATCTGGCGGCTCTGTACCCGAAAACGGGTCGGCTGCCACAAAGGCTGGCCAGCACTATCCAATCCCTCGGCAAACAGACCACGCTCGGGGTCAACCCCCTGCGCGCCCCAAAGGGGCAGCGCCTCGGAGACCAGCCAGCGATGGCAACGCTGTGCGGCCTCAGTCACCTCGATATGCATAAATTACCTCTCGCAACGGCGATAAAAAGGGAGAGCCAGGCTCTCCCATTGTTGACCAAATGGCCTTGACCCCATCAGAACAGACCGATGGCGACCCCGAAAAAGGCCAGCACCAACAGCCCGAGCATCGCTTTGACCGGCGAGACGTTGCGCTTGGCCATCAGATACCAGGTACCCAGCACCACCACCAGCGGCATCAGTTTGGGGAAGATGCCATCCAGCATGCTCTGAACCTGGATATTGACCCCGTCCGAGGTGACAAAATCTAGCCCGGTGGAGAGGTTGACATAACTGGCCGCAACACCGCCCATCACAAAGACACCGAGCAGGGAGAGCGCCTCGCGCAGCTTGGCCGACTCGGAACTGACCAGAGACTCCACCGAACCAGTGCCAAGCTTGTAGCCCTTCATAAACAACATGTAGGAGCCAGTAATGGCGATGGCGTTGAAGCTGATGATGTAAAACAGCGGCCCCAGCACACTCCCCCCTGCCGCCAGCGCCATACCGATACTGAGCAGAATGGGCACCAGCATACCGGGGATCATGGAATCACCGATGCCAGCGATGGGGCCCATCAGGCCGACCTTGAGGGTGTTGATGGTCTCACCGTCGATCTTCTCGCCATTGGCCCGCTTCTCTTCAAGCCCGACTGCCAACCCATTGATAATGGCGCCGATCTGGGGCTCGGTGTTGTAGAAGGAGGCATGGCGTTTCATCGCCTCCATCCGTTCAGCCTTGCCGGGATAGAGCTTCTTGAGCGCCGGCATCATGCCGAGGCAAAATCCGAACGATTCGAGTCGCTCGAAGCTCATGGAGGATAGGTTGTACATCATCCACGAACGCCAGCAGGCACGCAGATCCCGTGAGGTAAGAGCAACCGGTTGCTTGGCCGCCAGTTCCCCTGATTGCAGCTCTGTGTTCATCAGAATTCATCCTCATCATCGGTTTGGGTGGCAGCACGGGCAGCGACTGCCGGGCGTGGTTCCGGCTTGTAGTTGTAGTGGATGAGCGCCAGCAGGGCCCCAATCATTACCAGCCCCACCATGTTGAGCTTGAGAAAAACGATGCCGACAAAGCCCACCAGGAAGTAGATCAGCATGCTGTTCTGCTTGATGATCTGCTTGAGCAGGATGGCAATGCCGACCGCCGGCAGAATGCCGCCCACCACCGTCATGGTGCGGATCACAAGCTCAGGCAGGCTGTTCATGAAGCCTTCGATGTACTGGTTGCCAAAATAGACGGCGATAAAGGTGGGCACGAAACGCAGTACGAAGTTGCTGACCTGCGGGAAGATGGCGCTGTTGAGATAAACCCCCTTTTCATCCCCCTGTTCCAGCGCCACGTCTGCTCTGTGGTTCCAGTAGGAGTTGAACACCATCATGAAGTTGAAGAGGATGGTCCCGGCGATGCCGATGGTGGCGGCAATGGCCACGGCAACTGACGGCTCCTTGCCCGACATGACGCCGAGGGCTATGGCCGGAAAGGCGACGAAGTTGAGATCCGCCGGCATGGAACCGCCCGGCGTCACCATGGCGATATAGACCGCCTGCACCGCCACCCCGATGAGGATCCCGGTCTGGATATCACCGAGGATCGCCCCTACCAGCATGCCCGAAACCAGCGGACGGGTAATGGTGTACCAGCCCCCGGTCAATCCCAGCAGCCAGGGGCTGCTGAGGGCACCGAGATAACAGAGTATCCCGATGAGAGTTGCTTCCAGAAACATGATGTTTGCTCCCTATTTCAGCTTTTTCTGGGCATCCGCCCAGCTGTAGTGGCTGGCGTCCGGCACCAGCCGAAAGTCAATCTCGTGGCCAAGGCTGGCCAGATAGTCAAAGGCGGCGATCTCCTGCGCCGTCACAGACTGGTTGGGGCCTATGGTGGTGGTCTGCTCGCGGGCACTCATGGGCCCCACGTTGATCTTGCCGTTGTGGTTCTCAAGAGAGATGCCGGCGGCGCAGAGCCGCTGCAGGGTGACCGGCGACTTGCCAATCACGAAGTAGCGCTTGTCACTGGCGATCACCTTGGGCAGCTTGGCAATGGCCGTCGCCACGTCGAACAGCCACACCTTGGTGTCCGGCACAGCACCGATCATCACCTGGGAGAGCAGCGGATCGGCCGCCACCTCGTCATCAATCGCGACGATGCCGTCACAGGGCAGCTCTCTGGCCCAGCGCGTCACCAGTTGGCCATGGATCACCCGATCGTCAATGCGTACAAATGAAATCGCCATCTCGCTCTCCTAGAAGTTGTCATCTTGCTGGTGCGCCGCCGGGGCCGCGATCACCATGGATTCCAGTGCCTGGGCCAGCAACTGGCGGGCCGCCTCGTGCACATCGGTTGCCGCCAGCCAGTCGGCACTCATCAGCAGCATGGGAAAGTTCACCCCGGTCACCACGGCTACCGGCTGCGGCCAGTCGGGGTCAAACGCAAAGCGGCATGCCACGTTGTAGGGTGTGCCACACTCCATGTCGCACAGCACCAGCACCCCGTCAGCCCCCGCGCCATGACGGCGCAGGGTCTGTTCAAACTCGGTGCGAAACGCCTCTATTCCCCCCTCTTCGGTAAGAGAGACTGTGGCTACGGCGGGCAGCTCGCCGTAGACCATGCAGGCGCTGGCCAGCAGGGCCGGCGCCAGTGAACCATGGGTTGCGATAAGGATCCTCAGCATCTTGGTTACCCCCTCACATAGGCTTTGATGGTGGCGATGGTCGCCCCTTCACTCTCGCCACTCGGACGGATGCGATAGCGCCCTACCGACGCCGGTACGATAAAGGTCTCGGCGTAGTGCACCACAAACGGCGCGAACGCATTGTCGGGACTCTCCACCGTCGCCTCTCTCCCCTCAATCAGATTGAGCACCTGCACCGTGCCGCCGGTGTCGTGCTCGACCGGCACACTGAACCAGTGGCGACGGGTCTCGATAAATTCCCGCTCATGCAGTCCGGTACGCTCCTCGCGCCAGCCCGGCCCTTCGGCGATGAGCTCGATGCGATTGACCAGATGCTCGCGGGTCCAGGCGGTGTCGCGCTCCCACTGGATCACCTTGCTGCCATGCTCCAGATGGATGGGGCGCGGAATGCCGTCGAGCCCGACCCGGCCCCAGTCCCACAGTTTGAAGGTGAAAATGTAGGGGGTAGCGCTGATCTCAAGTACCATGGCGCCCTCTCCCGAGCAGTGGACGGTTCCGGCCGGTATCAGGAAGTGATCGTGCTTGCGGGCCGGGAAGCGGTTGATGAAACGTTCGTCGTCGAAGGGCTTCTCACCACGCTGGGCGGCGGCCAGATCAACCAGCATCTCCTGCGGGTCGATACCGTTGCGGGTGCCGAGGTAGACGCAGGAGTCCGGCTTGGCATCGAGCAGGTAGTAGCTCTCGTCCTGGGTGTAGTGCATGCCGAACTCCTGCTGGATGTATTCAGTCAGCGGATGCACCTGCAGACTGAGCGGCTGCCCCCCCACCGTATCGAGAAAATCGAACCGGATCGGGAACTCGGCGCCAAAGCGGGCGTGTACCCGCTCCCCAAGCAAGGCGCTGGGCTGGCACAGCACCAGGTTTTGCGACGGGATCTCCACCCTCACCTCGCCAAAGCGCAGATAGAGGCTGTTCTCCTCGGGTACGCAGTCAAAGCACCAGGCGTAGTTGGGTTGGGCCGGGTCCAGATCACACACCTGCTTCATCCACTGCCCGCCCCAGACCCCCGGGTCGAAGAAGGGCACCACCCGGAACGGCTGGCGCGCCGCCTGATGCAACCCTTGTTGCAGTGCCGCCCCCGTTACCATGGTCGGCTTGCCCCTGGTGTTGGTGTCGAGCAGGAAATCGATGGTGGGCAGCTGGGCCAATTTATGGCGGTCAAACACCCGCCACTCGATGAAGAAGGCGCGCTTGTAGCGGCGCAGTATGTCCTCTTCAGTGTTATCAGCGCCCCAGTTGCCAATCTCTTTTCGGCGCAGACGCTGCTGGATCTCCCAGCGGGCAAGATCGGCATAGACCCGCACATCCCCTTTCACCACCAGCGAAGCGCCGCTACCCATCACCACCACCAGACCTTCGGCCACCTCTGCGACCTGCTGTTGCAGGCGCGCCAAGGCGACCGGGTCAAAAAACTCCACCATCTTGTGGGGTGCCAGCACGCCAAAAACCCTGTCATCGGTGATGAAACGATCCAGCATCGCCAGCACTTTGGGCTCGGGCAGGCGCGCCTGTTCCACATCGATGAGCGTGTGGGTTCCGAATCTGGTCAGCAGCTGGGTACGCAGCTCACCCTGATCCACGCCGTGATAGCAGTCGATCACCAGCACCACTTTCGCCCTCTCCTGCCGGTTCACTTTGGCTAGCAGCTGATGGGCAATCTCATCCCATCCCGCGCAGGCGGCCTGTTCATATCCGACAACGGTCACTTCTGGATATTTGTCGTAGTTGGAGACGTAACTCGAATGAATCATTGGCTTGCTCTCTCGTTGACACCTACGATAGAGATAAATCGATTAACCCGTTAACCACAACCTGATAAACACGATTAACCTCAAACATTGGGATATATCATCGGCATTGGCGGTGATATTTGTGATCAACCACTCACTTGCAACCTTCTCTCATCCGAAATATAGGTTAATCGATATATCTTGATGGCACGACCATGACTGGACCCACACCATGAGCAATGTGACTGTTGCAGATATTGCCCGCCATCTGGGCGTTTCCACCGCCACCGTCTCCATGACCTTGCGCAACAAGGGACGCATTTCCGACCACACTCGCCAGCGGGTACTCAAGGCCATCGACGAGCTCGGCTATGTTTACAACCAGACTGCCGCCAACCTGCGCAACAAGAGCAGCAATCAGGTTGGCCTGTTGCTGCACGACATTACCAACCCCTTCTATGCAGAGATGACAGCGGGCCTGAGCCGGGAGATGGAACACCACGACCTGATGCTGTTTCTCGCCAACAGCGAGGAGTCGGCGACAAGGCAGCAGCAGTTTATGGATTCGCTGCAACGCAACAGCGCCGCCGGCATGGTGATCTGCGCAGCCCAGCCTACGCCCCACAGCTTTTTCGAGAGCCTGCAACGTCGCCATATGCCCACCATTCTGGTGGTGCGACCGGTGCCGGATGTAGCGATAGACTTTGTCGGCACCGACAACTTTCTGGGCTGTCAGCTCGCGACCGAGCACCTGCTAAAACTCGGCCACCGTCATATCGCCTTTGTTGGGGGCGCCCCCACCTCCATCAGCCGATCCCAACGCCTCGGTGGTTATATGAGCAAGCTGCTCGAACACGGTATCACTGCCAAACCGGAGTGGATCATCAGCTGCGGCGCCAGCCGGGTAGAGGGCACCCGCGCCACGACGGCGCTGCTGGAGCAGCACCCCGAGGTGACGGCAGCGGTCTGCTATCAGGATGTGGTGGCGCTCGGCGCTATGCTGGCGCTGCGCAAGCAGGGGCGGCTCATCGGCCAGAACTTTGCACTGGTGGGCTTTGACGATCTGCCGGAGACAGCTCTGGTCGAACCGGCGCTCACCACCGTCTCGGTGGCGGCGCGGGAGATTGGCCGCAAGGCGGGTGAACTGCTGCTCGAGCGGATTGCCGGCAACGACGAGCCGGCCAAGAGCATCATTCTGCCCCCTACTCTGGTGGTGCGCCAATCTTGCGGCAGCCGCTAACGGGGTCGCTCACGACCCATGCAGGCTGATGGTTAGGTGATTGAGACACTCACCTCGCTGCCCACAACACAAGGTTCCCCTTCCTTCCCTGCGACTACCCGCAGGCCAAACCCCCGCTCTGCCATCAGCCGGTAATCATGACCGGCAATGGCAGGCCAGACCGCCAACGCCGAGAGCTGCGTCTCGCCAGTGTTGACGAGTCGATGGGCAACGTGGCCAGGGATATGATGAACGCTGCCGGCAAAGACCTGCTCCAACCGGCAAACACCGGCCATATCCTGCAACAGCAATAGTCCCCTTCCGCACAACCCGAAGTAGTACTCCGCCTGCTCGGCGCGAGCATGGATATGACCGCGGGTCATAAAAAACTCGTTCCCTATCCTGCCGGCCTCAAGATGGGTGACACCCATGTTGAGACCCCCCTCCACGCCACTGCAGGGCAACATCGCCACACGATAGAGCACAGTTTGCGGGTCAACCCCTGCTTCAGAAGCAGGATCGGCAAACAAGCCATGCAGATCAGCCAACCTTGTACGCTTCTCCACCAGTTCGGCACCGGACAAGCTGCCGGTCGCAAAATCCACCATGGGCGGGATCATCAGCTTCATCATCTACTCCTCAGTGACGCTTTATCAGATGGTGCATCTGCACCTCGCCAAAACACGCTAATTGGTTAATCCATTAATCACAAGAGAAGCACACTATTAGAAAGAGATATTCGATGACGAAAGTTCAGCCAGAAAAACCATAACGAGTCGTCAATCAAATAATGAAGAAGAGCCTTCTTATCTGTTTACCTCAAGAACAAAAAACATCAGGTGGAGATACAACTCCACTGAAAATTCATAGACACAAAAAATGCCGCCCGATCTTTCGACCGGGCGGCATTGTCATTGTGATGCGCGTTATGAACGCAGCAGATCAACCAAACAGATGGTGGCTGACGATAAACAGGCCACCGGAGAGCAGCATGGTCAACGGCAGGGTCAACACCCAGGCCATCAGGATGGTCTTGATGGTCTGGCTCTGCAGGCCGGATTTGTTGGCTACCATGGTACCCGCCACCGCAGAAGAGAGGATGTGGGTGGTGGACACCGGCATACCAGTCAGACTGGCAACCCCGATGGAGGTAGCAGCAGTGATCTGGGCCGCAATGCCCTGGCTGTAGGTCATGCCGGTGGTGCCGATCTTCTCGCCCACGGTATGAACGATACGACGCCAGCCCACCATGGTGCCACAACCGAGCGCCAGTGCGATGGAGACAATCACCCAGGTCGGTGCGTATTCAGCGGTCGCGGTCAGATCCTTGCGCCATTTGGCCAGATCGGTCAGCTCTTTGGCTGGCAGCGGCAGCTTGGCAGCCTTGCGGGCGGTGTCATCGATACAGAGCAGCAGACGACGCACTTCGCGGCGGTCGGTCAGGCTCATCTGATCATAAGTACGCACGGCACCCAGACGGGCATCCAGGGTGGCCATCGCCTGCAGCACGCCATCGGCGGAGCAGTGGGTCATCAGCTCTTCCTGAGCCGTTGCCGGTGCAGAGAAGTTGATGACGTCCGAGAGGGCGGACTGGTTGCGCTGGTAGATCTCCATGATGCGCTGGTTGGCATCCTGGGTCCGATCCAGGTCATAAGCGCGGCTGTTCATGTCCAGCGCGAAATAGGCGGGCGCCATGCAGATCAGCACCAGCATCACCAGACCGATACCCTTCTGGCCATCGTTGGAGCCGTGCACGAAGCTGACGCCCATGGCCGAGGCCACCAGGGTCAGACGCGCCCAGAACGGCGGGTGTTTCTTGCCATCCACCAGCTGGCGCTCTTCCGGCGTTTTGTGGATCTTGTTGCTGGTCCAGATGCGCTTCATCGCCAGCAGCAGCAGCGCCGCGATGATGAAGCCGATGGTGGGAGAGATGATGAGGGAAAGCATGATGTCGATTGCTTTGCCCACGTTAATCCCTTCTGTCACCGGTTTATGGGTGATCCAGGCATAGGCGCCGCCGACCCCCAGAATGGAACCGATCAAGGTATGTGAACTGGAGGCCGGGATCCCGAAGAACCAGGTGCCCAGGTTCCACACAATGGCGGAAAACAGCAAGGAGAAGACCATGATCAACCCTTGGGTGGAGTCCATCCCAAGCAGCAGGTCGATGGGCAGCAGATGGACAATGGCATAGGCCACACCCAGACCGCCGAACATGACGCCAAAAAAGTTGAAGATCCCCGATGCAACGACCGCCAGGTGAGCTGGCATCGCCTTGGTATAGATAACCGTTGCTACCGCGTTGGCGGTATCGTGAAAGCCGTTGATAAATTCATAGGCAAGCACAAAAAAAACGGCCAATACCAAACCGATTGACCACCACAAACCCAAACCACTAAACATTTCAAACATAAAAAAAAGCCTGTTTATGAGTTGCGGCGGATTATGCCAGATGGCGGCCAACACCATAGCCACCATTGAAATATTTCAGCCATAAAAAAAAAGAGCTTTTTGGAAAAAAATATCCTAGAGCCAGCCTTCATGCGGCTTGCCATCGATTAATTAAAGCCATCAATGATTGCGGGAAAGGGCAAAAATAGCTGACAATCAAGCCAATAATTTCATTTTTATGGCGTTTTTATGACAGTAAAACGGGCAGAAGTGGTGATAAAACGTCCCAGCCTCACCAATCTCATCAGACCAGCACCATCAACCCCATATCCGTTTGATTCCAGATGCAAAAAGGGAGCACCTTGTGCTCCCTTGAATCGTTGCCGTGTTGCCAGTTATCAGTCCTGATTGATGCGACTGGCAACGGCGCCCTGCTGGCTCTTGTACTTGGCATTTTCCCGCTTGTTGTAGGGACGGGCCGCGACGCCCGAGAGCATCTCGAAGTTCAAGGCGCCGATCTTCATCTTCGGACGCAACGCCAGCGGCAGTTTGCCGCCGTTGTAGAACTCCAGCACGATGCGACCGGACCAACCCGGATCGATCCGGTGCGCCGTCACGTGCACCATCAAACCCAGGCGTGCCAGTGAAGAGCGGCCATCCAGCCAGCCGACGATATCGGCAGGCAGGGTGACAGATTCATAGGTCACCGCCAGCGCCAGCTGACCCGGGTGAAGGTAGAAGGCTTCGCCATCGGGGATGTGGATCTCGTCACTCATCACCCGATCGATAGCATCGGCCATCTCGCTGCTCGGGCCACTCAGGTCGATATAGGGCGCGGTATGATCGCGAAACACCCGAAACTCGTTACCCAGCAGCACATCGACACTGACACCACTGATCCGCTCTACCCCGGGCCGTGGCTCAATGACGATCTTGCCTTCATCCAGATGGCGTTCAATATCGGTATCACACAGACGCATTGGGCGACTCTCCTGACAAATTGTGCTTTTAAAAAAGCCGGGCATCACCCGGCTTGTTTCATCTTAACCAATCAACATGTGGCGAATACGCGCCTTGAGCATGTCGATGGCGATGCGGTTCTTGCCACCACGGGGCACGATCACATCGGCATACTGTTTGGACGGCTCGATAAACTGCAGGAACATCGGACGCACCGTCTTCTGGTACTGCTTGAGCACGGAGTCCATGGTACGGCCACGCTCCTGCACATCACGCACCAGACGGCGCAACAGGCAGATGTCGAGCGGGGTATCCATAAAAATGGAAGCGTCCATCAGATCCCGCAGACGGCTGTCGGTCAGCAGCAGGATCCCTTCCAGAATGATCACCCGGCGCGGCGCAAACGGGGTCACGTCGCTCATCCGGGTGTGTTCGGTGTAGGAGTACTGGGGAATGGCAACTGCGTCACCTTTGACCAGCTGGCTCAGGTGCTGTACCAGCAAGTCGTGATCCAGCGCGTTGGGGTGGTCATAGTTGGTCTTGACCCGCTCTTCCATGGTCAGGTGGGTCTGATCACGGTAGTAGCAATCTTCGGTGATCACACCAATCTGACCTGCGCCCAGTTCGGCCACCAGCTCTTCATAAATGGTCTGGGCTATAAGACTTTTGCCAGACGCAGATGCGCCCGCAATACCGATGATCACACACGAATGTTGAGTATCAGACATGACAAATACCTAAAAGAGAAGAGCAGTGGGGATGGTTTAAACCGATCCATTATATAAAAAAGGGTGGGTCATGCCCACCCTCAATTCCCTTTCAAGTGACCGACCGCCGATTATTCATCCAGCGCCATGGCATAGAGGGGGGTCGCAATCGGTTTTGCGCTGAAAAAGAGTTCAGCCCCTACCCTGCGCGCCAGCTTCAAATAGGCCTGAGCCAGGCTTCCTTCCGGTGCGCCGAACACCGTCGGACAGCCATCATCCATGTGTTGGCGGATATCGATGTGCAGCGGTAATTGACCAAGCAGTGCCACTTGATACTGCTCTGCCATCTTCTGGCCGCCACCGGTACCAAACAGCGGCTCATGGTGACCACAGGCGCTGCAGACGTGGTAGCTCATGTTCTCGATAATACCGAGCACCGGCACATCGACCTTGTTGAACATGGCGATCCCCTTGCGGGCATCGGCCAACGCCACATCTTGCGGGGTGGTGACGATCACCGCCGCCGACGTCGGCACCTGTTGGGCCATGGTGAGCTGGATATCGCCAGTGCCCGGGGGCATGTCTACCACCAGATAATCCACCTCGCCCCAGCGGGTCTCATGAAGGATCTGCGCCAGCGCCTTGCTAGCCATCGGGCCGCGCCAGATGGTGGCATCCTGCTCAGAGACCAGATAGCCGATGCTGTTGCTCTTGAGGCCGCAGGCCATCACCGGCTCCATCAGCTTGCCGTCATGGCTGACCGGGTGCTCTGTGAGGGTGCCCATCATGGTGGGAATGGAAGGGCCATAGATATCGGCATCGAGAATAGCGACCCGCGCCCCCTCTTTTTGCAGGGCCAGCGCCAAGTTGACCGCGGTGGTGGATTTACCCACCCCCCCCTTGCCGGAAGCAACCACGATGATGTTGCGAATGCCCTGCACGGCATTGAGGCCCTGCGCCCGCGGCATGCTGGCGACGTCAATCTCCAGTGCCCAGTCGATACGGGAGGCGCCGGTGGCGCTGCGCAGCCTGGCATCGTAGTTCTCTTTGAGCTGATCGAGCAGCGAGAGACCGGCAAACGGCAATACCAGCCGGATAGTAAGCCCCTGACCCTGATTGATGATCTCGCGAACGAATCCGGCATCCACCAGATCCTTGTGCCAGCCTGCAGGCTTAAATTCGGCGAGGATCTGTTTTACTGAATCAATCACCATTAACTCCTCATTATCTTGTCATTATCTTGAGGTGAACGGTTACCGCACACAAATCAGTGGCTTGCCTGCCATCGTAACGGCAGGTGCTGCCAAGGTTGGCATAGCCACAACCCTAGGCAGGCTACCCCCAATTCGGGTAACATGCACGGCACTCTATCATCCCAACAAGCACATCAAGAACGTAATATGGCAACTGATCCTCGTAAAATGCTGGTAACCTGCGCCCTCCCCTATGCCAATGGCTCCATCCATCTTGGCCACATGCTGGAACATATCCAGGCCGATATCTGGGTTCGTTATCAGCGAATGCGCGGTCATCAGGTGCACTTCATCTGTGCCGATGATGCCCACGGCACCCCGATCATGCTCAAGGCACAGCAGATGGGGATCACCCCGGAAGAGATGATTGCCGCTGTCTCCAAGGAGCACCAGGCTGATTTCGCCGGGTTCAACATCAGCTTTGACAACTATCACTCCACCCACAGCGACGAAAACCGCGAGCTGGCGGAGCTGATCTATGGCCGCCTGAAAAATGGTGGCTTTATCAAGAGCCGCACCATCTCCCAGCTGTTCGATCCGGAAAAATCCATGTTCCTGCCGGACCGTTTCGTCAAGGGGACCTGCCCCAAGTGCAAATCTCCGGAGCAGTATGGCGACAACTGCGACAGCTGCGGCGCTACCTACAGCCCGACTGAGCTTATCGATCCGAAATCTGCCGTCTCCGGCGCGACTCCGGTAATGAAGGACTCCGAGCACTTCTTCTTCGACCTGCCGCAGTTTGAAAAATGGCTCTCTGAGTGGGTGCGTGGCTCCGGCGCCATTCAGGAAGAGATGGCCAACAAGATGCAGGAGTGGTTCGAAAGCGGCTTGCAACAGTGGGACATCACCCGTGATGCCCCCTACTTCGGGTTCGAAATTCCCGGCGCGCCGGGCAAGTACTTCTACGTCTGGCTGGATGCCCCCATCGGTTACATGGCTTCCTTCAAGAACCTGTGCAACAAGCGTGGCGACATCGACTTTGACAGCTACTGGAAACCGGACTCCGACGCCGAGCTCTACCACTTCATCGGCAAGGACATCGCCTACTTCCACTGCCTGTTCTGGCCGTCCATGCTGGAAGGAGCCAACTTCCGCAAGCCGACCAAGGTCAACGTGCACGGCTATGTGACCGTCAACGGCGCCAAGATGTCCAAGTCCAAGGGCACCTTTATCAAGGCATCTACCTACCTGAACCACCTGGATCCGGAGTGCCTGCGTTACTACTACGCCGCCAAGCTCAACAGCCGCATCGATGATCTGGACCTGAACCTCGAAGATTTCGTGCAGCGCGTCAATGCCGACGTGGTCAACAAGCTGGTCAACCTTGCCTCCCGCAACGCCGGCTTTATTGCCAAGCGTTTTGGCGGCAAGCTGGCGGCAACCTGCGCCGAACCCGAGCTCTACGCCGAATTCGCCAATGCCCGTACCGCCATTGCCGAGGCTTATGAGAGCCGCGAATTCAGCCGCGCCATCCGCGAAATCATGGCGCTGGCCGACAAGGCCAACCGCTACGTGGACGACAAGGCTCCCTGGGTTATCGCCAAGCATGAAGGCGCAGATGCCGAGCTGCAGGCGGTCTGCTCTGTCGGCATCAACCTGTTCCGCGTGCTGATGGCCTACCTCAAGCCCGTCATGCCGCTGCTGGCCGAACGTGCCGAAGCCTTCCTGGCTGAAACCCTCAGCTGGGATGGCATCGAGATGCCGCTGGTCGATCACACCGTTGCACCGTTCAAGGCCCTCTTCTCCCGCATCGAGCCGGCCAAAATTGAAGCCATGATCGAGGCATCCAAGGAAGACTTGGCCAAAGAGCAGGCACCGAAAGTGAGCGGCCCGCTGGCTGATGACCCCATCAGCGAAACCATCACCTATGACGATTTTGCCAAGATTGACCTGCGCGTCGCGCTGATCAAGAAGGCCGAAGCGGTACCGGAAGCCGAGAAGCTGCTCAAGCTGCAACTGGATATCGGCGGCGAAACCCGTCAGGTGTTTGCCGGTATCAAGTCCGCCTACAACCCGGAAGATCTGGAAGGCAAGCTGACCGTGATGGTGGCCAACCTGGCGCCGCGCAAGATGCGTTTCGGCATGTCCGAAGGCATGGTGCTGGCCGCAGGCCCGGGCGGCAAGGATCTCTGGATCCTGGAGCCGCAGGAAGGCGCCCAGCCGGGTATGCGCGTCAAGTAAGCACATCGCTGACTGCGACCACAGCCAGATAGAAAAGAGAGGCCAAACGGCCTCTCTTTTTTTATCTCACCTGTTTGGCTTGGATAGTTTCTGTAGATGCTGGTCGCGGTTGACTTTCGTAGATTGCGGCCTTGGGGCTATCCACCACCGGGATTCGCGGGCGATACATTTTGTTCTGAATACCCTGACCACCCGACTTGGCATGTCATTCATGTTGTGGCCTGCCAGCATCGCCAGTTTGAGCGCCACCAGCTCCGCCTGCTGGCAGTCCAGTTGACGCAAACGGGTGGTGATCTTCCCCTTCAACTGCTGCCGCAGTTTCGTCTGCTTGCGGGTGTTCCCCTGCTCTGCTCGCAACCTCCGCCGCCATTGACGCCAATCCTGCAACTGGCCGAGTCGCTCCTGCCAGTGAGTCAGGGTGCTCAACCAGCAGGGAGCTCCACTCCCCAGATCCAGCAACAGTTCCACGCCATAACGGGCCTGCTTGATCTCGAGGCGCAGCCGATGCCAGCGGCGCAACTGTTGCTGACGGGAGCTGGCAGATTTCCCAACACAGGGAATAGGTTCATCGAGAGCGCTCTGCGCCTCATCAAGGCTCAGGGCCAGATGCTGCTGATAGAGGAACGCCAATGCCCGCGCATCCTGCACCTGCGCCACCGCCGCAAGCCAGCGGGCCAGTCGCCTCGACAACAGGGGCACGCGACAGGCCGATTTGTGGGTATTACCAGTGCTGGCAGGCGGCTTGCCAAAACGCTCGGCGTAGACCTGCGCATCCCGCAGCGCCGAAAGCCGCCCGACCGAGCGCAGCAGACGCCGCTCCAGCTCGGGATGATAGGTGAGTGGCCGCCACAGGGCGAGCAGCGCCAGCAAGCGGCGCGCCGCGATACGGTAGCCATGCACGGCCGGTTCACTGGCCTCTTCGCGCACCGCCCGCGCCGCCTCCTGATAACGGGCGACCCAGCTTGTTGCCTGAGTCAGCAACAGACCTTCCTTGTCAGCGTCCATCTCGTCTCCGCCCCTTCAGTTGGTGTGAAAGCCCTGACCGGTGGGCGGCAGCGCCTCTTCATACTCCATCCGGGTCACCCTGGCGGTGCGCGGGCCATGCTCCAGCCAACCCAGCATCATCTGCACCCCCTGCGCGGGGCCGCTGATGAGGATCTCCACCGAGCCATCCTCCAGGTTGTAGGCATGGCCCCGCAAACCCAGTTGCAGCGCCCGCTCGCGGGTGAAATAGCGAAATCCCACCCCCTGCACCTGCCCCCACACCCGAATGACAAACGATTGCTCTCCCATTTCTCACACCTTCCGCTTAAGAAAAAATTTCCCGAGACGATAATGTGCCCGACACTCTATCTCTGCAGGATGCAGCTCCATTATGAAAGAAGTTAAATTCCGGTGGGTTGACCGCTATCTCATTCACCTCACCATCAGTGAAAAATTCCATATCGCGTTCTGGTTACCTCTCTTCATCATCGCCTTTCTCAGCTGGTATATGCTGGCGGCCAGCCATCAGCAGGAGATCTCCCTGCGGGTAGCGCAGTTGCAGCAACGGGTCGAGACCACAGCGCAGCTGGTCAGCCAGCAGCCCACTCTGGTGTTGCCTGCTGATCTGCGTCTGACCCGGCAAGGCAGCAGCGGGTTGCAACAGCAAGGGGAGCACTACCTCTTTAGCGCGCCAGCGGGTCAGGCTGGCTACGTCATCGGCGATCTCGACACGGGCAACCTCTCCATGTGGGAGGGTCAGGGCTCTACCCTGCTCCTGATCGGCGCGCTAGCCGCCCTGATGGCGCTGGTGATCCACTACATGATGACCTTTGTCTCCGGTGCGCTTTACTCCACCAACAAGGCGCTGCAAACCGTGGCGGACGGCGATCTCACCTTCCGACTCAACTTCTTTCCGGTGCGGGACGAGTTCTCCACCCTGGCGGGTAGCATCGACCGCTTTACCGACCGCCAGCACCAGATCGTCAAACTGGTGGAGGAGTCTGCCGAAGCGCTGACCATGGCCGCCGACGAGTTTCGTGACCATGCCCGCGAAGGCGAGAGCATGGCGCGTTCCCAGCGCCAACACATGGATTCACTGGCCACCGCCATGGAACAGATGTCGGCAGCGATCCGCGAAGTGGCGCGCAATGCCAACGACACCCTGCAGCAGACGCGCCAGTCGAGCGAAGAGGCAGCCAATGGCGCCAACCGGGTAGCCCGCACCATAGAGGCGATCCGTACCCTGGCCGACGAAATTGGCAACGCCTCCGGCGCAGTCGAGCGGCTCACCCACAACGCCAACCGGATCAACGAGGTGGTCAACGTCATCAACGCCATCTCCCAGCAGACCAACTTGTTGGCCCTCAACGCCGCCATCGAAGCGGCCCGTGCCGGTGAGCAGGGTCGTGGCTTTGCGGTGGTAGCTGATGAGGTGCGTACCCTCGCCAGCCGTACCCAGCAGGCGACGGTGGAGATCCAGCAGATGATCGAAGAGCTGCAGACCGGTACCGGCGCGCTGAACGAGATCATGGAAAAGACTGTAGGGCGTGCCGCCAGCAGCCAGCAGCTCATCAGCGAAGTGGGGCTGGATATCGAAAAACTGAGCAACCACAGCGATGCGGTGCTGGAGATGAGCACCCAGATCGCCACCTCCAGCGAAGAGCAGAGCTCGGTCGCCGCCGAGATCACCCACAATCTCGATCAAGTGCGCCATGAGGCGGCGCAGGTGGAGGAGTCTGCCAGCGCCTCGGTAGCCGGCACACAAGGGCTGAAAACCACCGCCAGCGAGCTGACCCAGGCGCTCAAGGGGATTAAGCTCTGACCGTATGAGGTGTCAGATCAGGGCAACCCCATCCATTACACAGGGTTGTTTGAGTTTTACCTGCGGGCCACATAGAATGTGGCCCCTTTTCTTTCTACCATCGGCAAACATCCATGAGCGCTTCCATCTATCTCGTCAAAGGCCGCGAAAAATCCCTGCTGCGTCGCCACCCCTGGATCTTCTCCAAGGGGATTGAGCGGGTTCAGGGCAACCCCATTGACGGCGATACCGTCGAGATCTATGCCAACGATGGCAAGTGGCTCGCCCGTGGCGCCTGGTCAGGCAGCTCCCAGATCCGTGCCCGGGTCTGGACCTTCGACAAGGATGAGACCGTCGATCTCGACTTCTTTATCCGTCGTCTCAAATATGCGCAGGAGTCTCGCGATCCGCTGATCAAGCGTCAGGGCCTCACCGGCTATCGCCTCTGCGCCGCCGAATCCGACGGCCTGCCGGGTCTGACCATCGACCGTTATGCCGATTTTCTGGTGTGCCAGATCCTCTCTGCCGGTGCCGAGTTCCAGCGTGAGCTGATAACGCAGGCACTGCGTACCCTCTACCCCGAGTGCAGCATCTATGAGCGCTCCGATGTGGCAGTGCGCAAGAAGGAAGGGCTGAAAGAGCGCACCGGCGTTATCTATGGCGAGACCCCGAACGAGCCGGTGGTCATCGAGGAGAATGGCGGCGTCAAGATCCTGGTGGATATTCGCAATGGCCATAAAACCGGCTTCTATCTGGATCAGCGGGATAACCGTCAGGCTGCCGCCAAGTACACCGAAGGCAAGCGCGTCCTCAACTGCTTCTGCTACACCGGCGGGTTTGGCGTTTATGCCCTCAAGGGCGGCGCCAAGGAAGTGGTCAACGTCGATCTCTCCCAGAATGCGCTGGATATCGCCCGCCAGAATGCCGAGCTGAACGGGCTGGATACCAGCAACACCCAGTTCGTCCGTCACGACGTGTTCAAGCTGCTGCGGGAATATCGCGAGAAGGGCGAGAAGTTCGACGTCATCGTGCTGGATCCGCCCAAGTTTGCCGAGAGCAAGGCCCAGCTGCTGGGTGCCTGCCGAGGCTACAAGGACATCAACATGCTGGCATTCCAGCTGCTGGCGCCGGGTGGCGTGCTCTTGACCTACTCCTGCTCCGGCCTGATGGAGCAGAGTCTGTTCCAGAAGATCGTTGCCGATGCGGCGCTCGATGCCGGTCGCGATGCCCAGATCCTGGAGCTGCTCTCCCAGGCCTCCGATCACCCTATCGGTACCGCCTATCCGGAAGGCTTCTACCTCAAGGGACTGGTGGTACGCGCCCGCTGATCGGTCGTCATCTTCCCTTGTGATCAATCAGGCCCCTTGCGGGCCTGATTGTTTTGCATCGCGCCGTATAAACCTGAGCCTGACGCTCGCCCCGATTCCCCCTCTCTGCTTTATTGGTGTTTCCTCTCTTCCTCTTTCCCTACCTGCTCTCCACGGCTTCTCTGTTTAAATTACTTTGCACAATAACTGCACATTTATGATTTAAATCACATCCGTATGACTCTCTTTTCCGTAGTGTGATCCCGCCTGCGGCAGCCGAGCCGGGGCAACCGTCCCGTCAGGATTGATGGGCGGCACAACAACAAAATAGATGTCAGGCCAAGCTGAACATCACAAGGGATCCCGATATGAATCAATCATTGCCGCTGTTAACGCCGCTGCGGGGCATCGCTGCCCTGATGGTGGTGCTGTTCCATGCCCGATTATTGCTCTTTCCCCAGTGGATGGAGCCGATCGCAGGCCACACCCAACTCATCGAGAACGGCTACCTCTGGGTCGATCTGTTCTTTATTTTGAGCGGCGTGGTGCTGGCCCATGTCTATGGGGAGGCCTTCACCCGCACGCCCCGCACCGTGAGCTATGGCCGTTTTCTCTGGCTGCGGCTGACCCGCGTCTACCCCCTCTATATGGTGACCCTGCTATTGCTGGTTGGCTGGGAGCTTTACAAGGCACAGCACGGGGTGGGCTTCTATGCTGGCCCCTTATTCAAGATGTGGGAGTGGGAAGGGATGCCGCCCTTCGGTTCACCCTTCACCCCGGCCGAGGCGCTGCCAAGCGCCTTCCTGCTGCTGCAGGTGGTGACCGATCACGGGCTGACCTGGAACTTCGCCGCCTGGTCGCTCAGCGTGGAGTGGATCAGCTACCTGCTGTTCCCGCTGCTTATTCCGCTGGCGGTCACCCGTAGTCGCTGGAGCCATCTCGTCCCCCTGCTGGCGCTGACGGTGCTGGCCTTTATCGTACACAGTCGCGGCACCCTGGATGTCACCAGCGGGGCACTGGCGGTGGGACGCGGGGTAAGTGAATTTGTGCTCGGCCTCTGGCTGCTGCCAAGGGTCAAGGCTGCGAAAGGCATGCCCATGATGAAGCGGGATCTGCCGCTCTTGATCGCCTTTGTGCTGCCCTTCGCGCTGATGCAGTTCACCATGACGCCGCTGCTGACCCTGCTGCTGATCGCCTCCTACGTGCTGCTGATCTGGATTGCCGCCGCCCAGGGGGAGCGCCAGAGCCCGCTGCTGCACCTTTTGGATAACCGCTTCACCAACTGGCTGGGAGATCTCTCCTACTCCATCTACCTGCTCCATGCGCTGGTGCTGCTCACCGGCTGCGAGCTCATCCACTATCTGGCGCCGGGGCTCACCGAGTGGTGGTATAGCCAGACCAACCCGCTGCTGGGGGTAGTGGCAACCTTGCTGATGCTGGCAGTGCTGATCGGACTCTCGGCGTTGAGCTACAACCTGCTGGAGCGGCCACTGCAACGGCGCCTGCGCCGCTGGGGCAAGTCACGGCAACCGGCGCTGGAGCAAGCCGGATAAGCTAATCTCGCCCTGTCTGGATGAGTTGACGGGCTTATGCCAACTCATCCAGCACCAGTTCATCCAGACTGCTCATCACCCAGGCGCTCGGGTGCTGGCTAAATCCGAGCTTGGGGTAGTACGCCACCGCCTGCGGTGCGGCCAGCAGGATCAGCTTGCAGCCCGGCTGCAATTGCAAAAACGTCTCGCGAATAAGGGCTTTGCCAATCCCCTGCCCCTGCACCGACTCGGCTACCGCCAGATCCGAGAGGTAGCAGCAAAAATGAAAATCGGTCACCGAGCGGGCCACCCCGACCAGGGTCTCGCCCTGCCAAGCGGTGAGCAGCAAATTGGCGTTATCCAGCATGCCCTGCAGGGTGGCTGGATGCTCCAGCGGCCGTCTCGCCCCCAGCGAGGTCTGCGCCAACAACGCCGCGAACTGCGCCGTGGTGATGGGGTGGTTAACCAAAAGTGTGGTGGTCACTAAGCTCTCCTGTTGTAGATCGGCAGTTGCGTGCTGTTGGTCTCTTTGACGTTCTCTTTGCTGCATCTGTACTGTAATCATTCAGTCAGCGCCGGATCCAGACCGATGACAGGCAAGTGCTGGCAATTCCCTGCTGTTTATGTGAATTCCTGTTCGAACCCCAAGGGGCAAATGTGGCATAATGCCCCGTCCTGTGGCCCTTGGCGGGGCTGCGCTGGCGTACCTTGTCGCCCTTTTCTTCCCCGTCCGGCCTGGCGGTCCTTCATAACTGCCAGTCATCGCTGCCCCTGTTGGCACCGAGGCCACCCATATTCGCGGCTTCTTGTCATTCTCTCTACAAGGCCGCCCATTGACCAAGACGGCTCCACAGAGCCTCTGCTCTGTTTGCAAATCAAAGGGGTAAGTATGTCTTCCATTCGTCTGACCCAATACAGCCACGGCGCTGGCTGCGGCTGCAAAATCTCTCCCAAGGTACTCGACACCATCCTCAAGAGCCAGATCCCGGGCTTCAACGACCCGACCCTGATCGTTGGCAACAGCAGCAAGGATGACGCGGCCGTGGTCGATATCGGCAACGGTCAGGGCATTGTCTCCACCACCGACTTCTTCATGCCCATCGTCGATGACCCCTTCACCTTTGGCCGCATCGCCGCCACCAACGCCATCAGCGATATCTATGCCATGGGCGGCAAGCCCATCGTCGCCATCGCCATCCTCGGCTGGCCCATCAATACCCTGGCGCCGGAAGTGGCCCAGCAGGTGATCGACGGCGGCCGTCAGGTGTGCCATGAAGCGGGGATTTCGCTGGCCGGTGGCCACAGCATCGATGCCCCCGAGCCCATCTTCGGCCTCGCGGTCACCGGTATCGTGCCCCTTGATGCCATCAAGCAGAACGACACCGCCAAGGTGGGTGATACCCTCTATCTGACCAAGCCCCTTGGTATCGGTATCCTCACCACCGCCCAGAAGAAGGGCAAGCTCAAGCCCGAACACGAGCAGCTGGCCCCCAACGCCATGTGCACCCTCAACAAGATTGGCCAGCGTTTTGCCGAACTGCCGGGTGTCCACGCCATGACCGACGTCACCGGCTTTGGTCTGGCCGGTCACCTGCTGGAGATGTGTGAAGGATCCAATGTCAGCGCCCGCCTCGACTTCAAGGCGCTGCCGCTGCTGGATGAGGTGGATTACTACCTCGCCGAGGGCTGCGTACCGGGTGGTACCCTGCGCAACCACGACTCCTACGGCCACAAGCTGGATGCCATGGACGATCGCACCCGCAACATCATGTGCGATCCGCAAACCAGCGGCGGCCTGCTGGTCGCCGTGGGGAAAGATAGCGAAGCCGAGCTGCTCGCCATCGCGCGCGAAGCTGGGCTAGAACTCTCGCCCATCGGTCAGATCAAGCCCCTTGAGGGCTCCCGCTTTATCGAGATTGTCCAATGAGTGAATTGCCACTGGCCACGGACTACGCCCAACTCTTTTTGGACGATGTGCCGTTGATTGATGTGCGCGCCCCCATCGAGTTCAAGGAGGGGGCCTTCCCCTGCTCGACCAGCCTGCCCTTGATGACAGACGATGAGCGCGCCCAGGTGGGGACCTGCTTCAAGAAGCAGGGTCAGGCCGCCGCCATTGAGCTTGGACACAAGCTGGTGGGGGGAGCAGTACGTGCCGAACGTATCGAAGGCTGGCTGGCGCAGTTGCGCAAGCAGCCCGATGCCGTGCTCTACTGCTTTCGCGGCGGCCTGCGCTCGCAAACCGTACAACAGTGGCTGGCTGAAGCGGGGGTGACTCGCCCCCGCGTCGCCGGTGGCTACAAGGAGCTGCGCCGCTTCCTGATCGACACCCAGGACAAGGCCTCTGCCGAGTGCCGCTGGACTGTGCTGACCGGCATGACCGGCTCCGGCAAGACCCATATGCTGGACCACGTGGCCCAAGCGCTCGATCTGGAAGGACACGCCCATCACAGGGGCTCGTCGTTTGGTCAACTGCCCGGCGGCCAGCCCAGCAACATCAACTTTGAAAACAACATGGCCATCGAACTGCTCAAGCGCCGCCATGGAGGCGAACATGCCTTTGTGGTGGAGGACGAGAGCCGGCTGATTGGCCGCTGCTGCCTGCCCCTCTCCCTCCATGAGGCCATGAGTCAGGCACCGCTGGTGGTGGTTGATGTACCGCAAATCGATCGGGCCGAGCAGATCCGCGAAGATTACGTGCACGATCTCTGGCTGCGCTATCAAGCCATGTATGGCCAAGAAGAGGGATGGCCGCTGTTTGCCGCCTACCTCACCGATGCGTTGGCCCGTCTCAAGCGCCGTCTTGGCGATCAGGCCCACCGAGAGCTGGATGCCCTGATGCAGACCGCTCTCACCGAGCAGGAAAAGAGCGGTGATACCGCGCTGCATCTGGCCTGGATCTCTTTGCTGCTGACCCGCTACTACGACCCCATGTATCTCTACCAGCTTGGCAACAAGCAGGAGCGCATCGTGTTTCGCGGTGACAAGCAGGCCTGTCTCGACTATTTCGCCGAGCTGCATGCCAGCGCACTGCGTGGCTGACCCATCCCAAGAGAGGAACTCTATGTTGAAATTCGAGGTGATCCCGGTCACCCAGTTCGCCCAGAACTGCTCCCTCATCTGGTGTGACGAGACCCATCAGGCGGCCCTGATTGATCCAGGCGGCGAAGCGGACAAACTGCTGGCTGCCATCACCAAACGCTGCCTGACCCTGACCCACATCCTGCTGACCCACGGTCATCTGGATCACGTCGGTGCCGCCGCCGAGCTGCGGGAAAAAACCGGCGTCGCCATTACCGGCCCCCACAAGGAGGACGCCTTCTGGCTCGACATGCTGCCCCAGCAGAGCCAGATGTTCGGCTTCGCCCATACTCCCGCCTTCACGCCGGATCGCTGGCTTGAGCAGGGTGACAAGGTGCAGCTTGGCCAGTGCGAGCTGGATGTCTACTTCTGCCCCGGCCACACCCCAGGCCATATCGTGCTGCTGAGTCAGGCCGAAAAACTCGCCTGGGTTGGCGACGTGCTCTTTGCCGGCAGCATCGGCCGCACCGACTTCCCCCGTGGCGATCACGGCACGCTGATCAAGTCGATCACCGAGACCCTGCTGCCGCTGGGCGACGAAATCGTCTTTATCCCGGGCCACGGCCCCAGCTCCACCTTCGGTCGCGAGAAGGTGAGCAACCCCTACCTGACCCAGCCTATCTGGTGATCAAAAAAGGCAGCGGTGTTAGCCGCTGCCTTTCCTTCTCTGCTCTCTTTTTCATTCTCGACTCCCGCAATCCGACCAGCCATGTCCCCTCTGCGTTCTCCAGTTCAGCATGCCTGTTTGTTTTTCTCGCCCAATAAAAATCCCCACCCGAGGGTGAGGATTGATTTATAGGTGCAACCGTCTGGTGGCTTATTGTGCCAGCAGGTGACCGACCAGCTCATGACGCCACCCTTGCAGCAGCATCGGCTTGTCGCTGCGGGCCCGCTCTTCGTCGTTCATCCGCCAGCTCCAGGTGAAGTACTGGTGAATGATCTTCTTGCTGGCAATCAGCTCGGGAGGAATATTGCTCGCCTTGGCCTTCTCTTCCACCATAGCTTTGATGCGCTTGAGCTCGGCCTTGTACTGGGGGAAGTCCACCAGCCGACGAATGGGCTCGGGCCAGCTATCCGGATCGCTCTGCTGCGCCTTGGCGACGATATCGAGCATCCGCTTGCCGTGGATCTTGATCTCGATGGGCGAGAGGCCGAGCTCGTTGAGATCACGCATGGAGGTCGGACGACGCTCTGCCACCTTGAACAGGTGCAGCTCTTTGACCACGAAGTTGAGGGCCAGATCGCGGCGCACAGCCTCTTGCTGGCGCCAGGCGGCCAGCTCGCGCAGAATGGCGAGCTCGCGGCGACCCAGTTGCCAAGCGTTGACGATGTCAAGATAAGCCTGACGGGGATCGCTACCCTGGGTCTTGCGGGCAGAGTGGTTCTGGCACTCCTGCTCGAACCAGGCAAACTTGCCGCTTTCCCGCAGTTTGGCCATCACTTTCTCGTAGAGCGGCATCAGGTAGAAGACATCCGCTGCCGCGTATTCGAGCTGACGTGGCGTAAGCGGGCGTGCCAGCCAGTCGGTGCGCGCCTGATCTTTTTCCAGCTCGACACCGAGGAATTCATTCACCAGCGCACCAAAGCCGACCGAGACGCCGTAACCGAGAAAGGCGGTTGCCAGCTGGGTGTCGTGCATCTGGTTGGGCAGGTGGCCCGCCTGATGCTGGATAAGCTCCAGATCTTCGCCAGAGGCGTGCAGGATGGCGATCTGCCCTTCCCTGCCCAGTCGCTGCCAGAGGGCGGAGAGATCCAGGGTCAGCGGATCCAGTAGCGCCAGATGCTCGCCGTCATAGATCTGGAACAGGCCAAGCTGGGGGTAGTAGGTACGGGTGCGAACGAATTCAGTATCGATAGCCAGGGGAACGTCGGCCAGAGAAGCGAGATACTGCTCAAGTTCGTCTTGCTGAGTGATAAGTTGATAGTGCATCTGTGCCTGCGCGGTTGATCAGGGCCAAAAAGAAAAAACCGTGGGATGACCCACGGTTTTGCATAACGACGGTGCTGGTTTGCAGATAATTCTGCAGCTGCAGTCCGGTTATTGCTTGGCAATCTCCTCGTCGCGCAGTACGCGGCGCAGGATCTTGCCCACATTGGTCTTGGGAAGTTCGTCACGAAATTCTACCAGTTTCGGCACCTTATAGGCAGTCAGATGTTTACGGCAGTGGGCAATAATCTCGTCCTCCTGCAATTTTGCATCTTTCTTGACCACAAAGATCTTCACCAGCTCACCGGAAACCTTGTGCGGCACACCGACGGCGGCCACTTCCAGCACTTTCGGGTGCAGGGCGACGACATCTTCGATCTCGTTCGGGTAGACGTTGAAACCGGAGACCAGGATCATGTCCTTCTTGCGGTCAACGATCTTGAAGAAGCCCTGCTCGTCGCACACCGCGATATCACCGGTACAAAGCCAGCCATCCTGCATCACTTCGGCGGTCGCCTCGGGACGCTGCCAGTAGCCCACCATCACCTGCGGGCCGCGCACCTGCATTTCGCCCGGGGTGCCGAGGGCGTGGATCACCTGACCGTTGTCATCTACCAGACGGATCTCGGTAGAGCAGACCGGCAGACCGATGGAACCGTTGTAATCAGTCAGATCGTAGGGGCAGACGCTCACCAGTGGCGAACACTCGGTCAGGCCATAGCCTTCCAGCAGCGGGGTGTCGGTCAGTGTCTTCCACTTCTCCGCAACCGCGCGCTGCACCGCCATGCCGCCGCCGATGGTCAGCTTGAGCTTGTCAAAGGCGATCCCCTGAAACTCTTCGTTGTTGACCAGCGCATTGAACAGGGTGTTGACCCCGGTAATGCAGGTGAAGGGGTACTTCTTGATCTCTTTGACAAAGCCCGGGATGTCGCGCGGGTTGCTGATCAGCAGGTTGTAACCGCCGATACGCATAAAGAGCAGGCAGTTCACGGTCAGGGCGAAGACGTGATAGAGCGGCAGCGCGGTGACCACGAACTCCTTGCCGCGTTCCAGCATGGGGCCGTAGACGCCGAGGCACTGCTCGACGTTGGCAATCATGTTGCGATGGGTCAGCATGGCCCCTTTGGAGAGGCCGGTGGTGCCACCGGTGTACTGCAGGAAGGCGAGATCGTCGTTAGTGATCTCCGGCTTGATATACTGCAGGAAACGTCCCTTGGAGAGGGCCTGACGCATGGTGGTGGCGTGGGGAAGATTGTATTTCGGCACCAGCTTCTTGACATACTTGACCACGAAGTTGACCAGGGTGCCCTTGGCCAGCCCCAGGTTGTCCCCCATCCGGGTCAGGATAACGTGCTTGATCGGGGTATCGTAGACCACCTTTTCCAGGGTATGGGCGAAGTTGGAGACGATGACGATGGCCTTGGCACCGGAATCTTTGAGCTGATGCTCCAGCTCACGCGGGGTATAGAGCGGGTTGACGTTGACCACGATCATGCCAGCGCGCAGGATGCCGAACACGGCGATGGGGTATTGCAGCAGGTTAGGCATCATCACCGCAACCCGATCCCCTTTCTCCAGCTTCAGCTCGTTTTGCAGGTAGGCAGCAAAGGCGCGGGACTGCTCTTCCAGCCGGCGGTAGGTGATGGTTTGGCCCATGTTGACGAAGGCGGGCTGATCGGCAAACTGGGTCACCGAGGATTCGAACATCTCGACCAGGGAGCTGTATTGGTCTGGATTGATCTCGGCGGGGACCCCTTCCGGATAACGTTTCAGCCAGACTTTTTCCACAAACTTCTCCTGCATAACTAGCACCTGTGCGCTCACTGTGTTGCCTCCGTCCCGGTTCACATCCATTTTAATCGGTTGTTTTAAGCTGATGCTCTAATGCCGCACATATTTACACAGCGCAACATCAATTAACAGCAAATTAACAACAGAAAAATGTGAGGGAGAAAACAAACCTGGAATTATTGAAAGCTGGCGATTCTACCGAACTTGACAAAACTTTACGATACAAACGGCCGTATCAACCGAATTTTCCATATGAAAATGGTGGTTTCCACCCAATATGACCCGCTCGATCTGCTGGAAGGCATCCTGACGGGCCTGCCATTGGGCTTCAAGTGCAGCAAAGCCCTGCTCCCCCTGAATTAACAGCACAGGACAGCGGATAGCCGCCATCAATGCCCGAGCTTGCCCTTCGCTCATTCTCAGGGGCGACAGATCCCGCAAACGAGGATCGCTGCGCCAGTGCCAGCGCCCTGCCCGCTCTTCAAGCTGCCGCTCACAGATAAGACGCGCCGCCTGCGGCGTGATATCCGCCACTTTGCAACGGGCGGCGACAGCCTCATCGATGGAGGCAAAGCCGTTGGCACTGCGCTCCCGGGTGCGACTGCGGTTTAAAATCGCACGTCGCAGCTGGGCAGGTACCTCCTCATCGGGCTGGCTCAGCGGCCCCAGCCCCTCCAGCATGATCAACCGCTCCACCTGTTCGGGGAACACCCCGGCATAGGCGGAGGCGATCAACGCCCCGAGGGAGTGACCGAGCAGAGTGAAGCGCGACCACCCTGCCGCCTGCACGATCTGGTAGAGATCGTCCAGCCAGTCGACAAAGACATAAGGGGTGGTTTTGTGATCGGAGTGGCCATGTCCCGGCAGATCGACACAGATGAGGTGAAAATCACCCAGATACGGCGCCAGCGACAAGAAGCTGGCGCTATTGTCGAGCCAGCCATGCAGGGCGATCAGCAGAGGTTTGCCCTGCTGATCATGCTCCGCAGACTGGTTATCCAGCAGGGCTACCCGCCGCCCATCTACCAAGGTGAGCAGCCGCTCGTGCATGGTGCTTTTGATGCTGTTGATCATGGCAAGCCTTAGCGACGCAGCGGCCGTCTCGGCCAGAAGGGATCATAGAAGGGGTCGTAGAAGTAGGGGTCCATATAGCGCACCTCCACCTCCTTGACTGGCGGCCACAGCTTGCTGCCCGTCACATTGAGCACAGAGAAGCGGTACTTGTGCTCGCCAATCTGGCTATCAACCGGTTTGCCTATGGTGCCAAGCACCGTCAGGCTGCGCCCCTTGGCGTAGAGGGTCGGATCGACAAAACCCTTCATGATGGCCAGAAAACGGCCCGGGCTCTGCTCGGTCTGCTCTGGCACACCGTTGGACTTGAGCGGCAGATAGACCACTTCAATGACGCTCTGATCCGCCTTGTTATGCACCGCCGAGATAACGCCGCTCCAGCGGGCAGGTTTGCCCTCCATCCCGCCAAGGGCAACTTGATAGGCCACCAGCTGGTTTTCGGGCTCATAGGCCAGCTCTTTGGGGACCGAGCTGCAGGCCCCGAGCAGCAGGGCCAGCGCCCCGACCACCATAGTGCGTTTCATCATGTCGCTCTTGGTATTACGCATCATGTCACTCTCCTGTTGCCGGCGTGGCCCGTCGGGGCCACCCGCTGGTGTTGCAGCTGATGAGCGGCAAGAGCGACATGCTGTCAGCGCTCCTGCCCTTATTCGCGACCCGGCAGTTTTTTCCAGGTCACCTTGTCACGCAAATAGACCGGCGTCGCCTGCTCCACAGGCACCGCCTCCCCCGCCAGCCAGGCGGCGCGGGCCAGCGGCAGCATGTCCTCTGCCGCCGGGAAACGTACCTGGCTCACCGCCAGCTCATCGGCCAAACCACTCAGGGTCTCGCCATAGGTTTCAAAACCGGTGCCGACGCAGGTCACCCGACCAGCCAGCTTGCCACGAACGTCAACCAGTGCCGCGGGCTCGCTCACCACCTCGTCCCCCACCAGTTGCATGCGGCCATCAATCAGCTCATAGCGGCCGAAATAGACCTCGTTCATCCGCGCATCGATGGCGGTCAGCACCTGCTCGGCGCCATCCAGTCGATAGGCACCTTGCGCCATGGCGGCCAGGGTCGAGATGCCAATCAGCGGAACACCCGCACCAAACGCCAGACCTTGCGCCACACTGATGCCAATCCGCACGCCGGTAAAGGAGCCCGGGCCGCGACCGAACGCGATGGCATCGAGGTCACTCAAACTTATCCCGGCATCCTCTAACACAGCCTGAACCATGGGCAGGATTTTTCGGGTGTGATCCCGTGGCGCCTCCTCCCAGCGGGAGAACAGCTTGTCACCCACCAGCAAGGCGGCGGAGCAGGCTTCGGTGGCGGTATCAACGGCCAGGATCTTCAACTCGTTCATGCTTTCCAATCTCTATAAAATCAGTCAATTACATAACCGGCAAGCGAGATATGCTCACCCGTTGTTCAATTCTGTTATCTGGCGGCACACTTATTCACCGCGTTCAGTGCGATCGAAAAAACTCCCCAGCGTTCCCAACTCCCGGGTGCGAGGGATGGCGGGCAGACTCTTGATAAAGGTGGCACCGTAAGGTTTGTTGACCATTCGTGGATCACAGATCACTAGCACCCCGTGATCACTGCGATCACGAATAAGCCGCCCCACCCCCTGCTTAAGGGCAATCACCGCCTTGGGCAACTGCAGCTCGGCGAAGGGATCCCCCCCCTTGAGCTTGCAATCATCCACCCGCGCCTTGAGCAGCGGATCATCGGGGCTGGCAAACGGCAGTTTGTCGATGATAACACACGACAACGCCGCCCCTCGCACGTCGATCCCCTCCCAGAAACTGCTAGTCGCCACCAGCACGGCGCGGCCATTCTCGACAAACTCCTTGAGCAGCCGCTGCTTGTTCTCCTCTCCCTGCAGCAAGACGGTACGGCCAATCTCCCGGCGCAGCACCTCTGCCACCTGACGCATCACCTGATGGCTGGTGCAGAGGAAGAAACAGCCCCCCGGCGTCTTGTTGATCAGCGGGATCATCAGATTGGCCAGCTGCTCGCCGCGGCCAAAGGCGTTGGGCTCCGGCAGATAGCGGGGCACACAGAGCCGCGCCTGCTCGCCATAGTCGAACGGACTGTCGAGGATCAGCTCGGCGCTGCCCGCCAGCCCCAACTCGGCCTTGAAGTGATCAAACCGCATATCCACCGTCAGGGTAGCGGAGGTGAAGACCCAGGCCACTTCCGGTCTTTGCACCTCGGCACTGAATCGCTCGGCCACCGATAGCGGCGTCAGATTGAGGGTGAAATGAAGCCGCGAGCAGTCGTACCAGTAGGAGAAACCGGTCTGGTTAACCGCCAGCACCTCGCCAAGACGGGTGCGCAGTTCACTGATGCGCTCGAAGGCGTGATCCAGCTGCTCGCCCCGGCCGAGAGCCAGTTTGAGCACTTCGTAGCAAAGCCCGATGGCATCGTTGAGACGAGCCAAGGCCTGACCCCAGAGCGGCTGGCGCAGCATGTCGCGGGTATTGCCGCGACCGCCATCCACTCCGAAGGCGAGCCGTAAATCCTGACTGGCGATAGCGAGCCGGTCCGCCGCCTTGCCGAGCTGGGCCATGTCGTGGGCCTCAGCCCGATAGGCCAGCTGGATATCCTGCGCCAGATCCTGAATGGTGCGGCTGCCCACCGACTTGCCGAAGTAGTTGGTGGCGATCTCCGGCAGCTGATGTGCCTCGTCAAAGACATAGACTTGCGCCTCCGGCACCAACTCACCAAATCCGGTGTCTTTCACCGCCATATCGGCGAAGAAGAGGTGATGGTTGATCACCACCACCTGGGCATCCATGGCGCGGCGTCGAGCCACCACCAGATGGCAGTCGTCGTAATAGGGGCAGTCGCGGCCGAGGCAGTTGTCGTTGGTGCTGGTGACGTGGGCGAGGATCTCGGCGTTCTCCTGCAATCCCGGAATATCCCCCACATCGCCGTTATCGGTGGCGGTTGACCAGGATTTGACCTTCACCAGATCGTTCAGGATTTCAGGCTTTTGCAGATGGGATTCGCTCAAGAGCCGGTTCATCCGCTCGATGCAGAGATAGTTGCTGCGTCCCTTGAGCAGGGCCACCGGCGGGGTGTAGGAGAGCGCCCCTGTGATGGTCGGAAGATCCCGATAGAAGAGCTGCTCCTGCAGGTTCTTGGAGCCGGTGCTGATCACCACCCGCTTGCCGGACTCCAGCGCTGGCACCAGATAGGCGTAGGTCTTGCCGGTACCGGTCCCCGCCTCCACCAGCAGACGGCCACCACTTTTGATGGCGCGCGCGACCGCTTCGGCCATCTCCAGTTGGGGAGCGCGGGCTTTGAAACCGTCGATATGGCTGGCCAGAGGGCCATCTGGCTTGAACAGGGTCTGGATGGTCAAAAGGGCGTCCCGCAGCAAAAGCGGCCATTATGCCAAAAGCGCGGCAAAAGCGGGACAGATAATCTGCCTAGACGAACAGATCGATCTGATGCTCGGGATCCGGCTTGTGATCGCCCTCCTCCACCTTTGGCTGGTCACGCTTGGCGGGCGTGTTATACGTCTGCTGGCGCTGCTGGGAGTCACTGTTGTCAGTGCTGGTCTTGCGCAGCTGGTGCTTTTTGCTGATCTGATTCACTTCCCGCTTGATCTCTTCGCTGCCGGGCGCAGCGGGCGCCCGGGGCAAAATGGGGAACAACAGGTCCTGGCTGGGCATGATGGCGACTCCTGCAGGGGTTATTGTCTAGTTATCGACCAGAAAACCGTTTTCGCCACTTTAATCGATCAAATCACAATTTCGGGTTGCATTTTCTGTCAAGGCAGGTAGTTTAAATCAGGCGTCAACTACGACATCTTATTTTGTAAAGGATTGATTACATGAAGTTCACCACCCTGAAGACTCATCACCACCATCATCATCCCGACTAGTCTTTCAGGAGGTTGACTGCTGGAAGACACTTAACTGGTGACTTCCAAAAGGACCGCAAGATTCATAAACCCTCGGAAGCACACACTTCCGAGGGTTTTTTCGTTTTTGACTAGAAGGAAATCGAGCAATGGAAACACAACGTCTGCGTATCGCCATGCAAAAGTCCGGTCGTCTGAGCCAGGACTCCCAGGCCCTGTTCAAGAGCTGTGGCCTCAAGATCAACCTGCGCGAGCAGCGCCTTATCGCCCATGTCGAGAACATGCCCATCGATATCCTGCGGGTGCGCGATGACGATATCCCCGGTCTGGTGATGGAAGGGGTGGTTGATCTTGGCATCATCGGCGAGAACGTACTGGAAGAGGTGCAGCTTATTCGCGCCTCACAGGGACTGCCCTTCGAGGTCAAAACCCTCAAGCAGCTCGATTTTGGCGGCTGCCGCCTCTCGCTGGCGGTGCCGGAAGATGTGACCTACACCGGGCCAGAGAGCCTTGCCGGCAAGCGCATCGCCACCTCATACCCCGGGCTGCTCAAGCGCTTCTTCGATGAAAAGGGTCTTGGCTTCAAGAGCGTGATGCTGGGCGGCTCGGTGGAAGTGGCGCCCCGCGCGGGTCTGGCCGATGCCATCTGCGATCTGGTCTCCACCGGCGCGACCCTGGAGGCCAATGGTCTGAAAGAGGTGGAGGTGATCTACCGCTCCAAGGCGGTACTGGTACAGGCCCCCAACCCCTTGTCCGATGCCAAGCAGAAGCTCATCGACAAACTGCTGCCCCGCATTCAGGGGATGCAGCAGGCGCGCGAGAGCAAGTACATCATGCTGCACGCCCCCAAGGACAAGCTCGATGCCATCACCGATCTGCTGCCGGGTGCCGAGCGCCCCACCATCATGCAGCTGGCCGGTGACACCAATCAGGTGGCCCTGCACGTCGTCTCCAGCGAGACCCTGTTCTGGGAGACCATGGAGCAGCTCAAGGCCCTCGGTGCCAGCTCCATTCTGGTGCTGCCCATCGAAAAGATGATGGAATAAGGAAAGGACATCATGCAGACCCTGATCTGGAAGACCCTCTCCCCTGCCCAGCAGGCCGACGTGCTGACTCGGCCCGCCCTCAATGACGAGGCCGATATTGGCGCCGTAGTGCGGGATATCATCGCCGCGGTGCGTAGCCGTGGCGATGAGGCCCTGCGCGAGCTGAGCCAGCGCTTCGAGCGCACCCCCCGTGAGCAGCTGCGCGTTAGCGAGGCTGAAATTGAAGCCGCCTGCGCGCGGCTGGATGACGGCATCAAAAGCGCCATCGAAGCGGCCATTGCCAATATTCGCACCTTCCACGCCGCGCAAGTGCAGCCGGTGGTAAGAGTGGAAACCCAACCCGGGGTGGTGTGCGAGCTGCGTACCCAGCCCATCAGTCGGGTCGGCCTCTATGTGCCGGGGGGCAGCGCGCCGCTCCCCTCCACCGTGATGATGCTGGCTATTCCGGCCGCCATAGCCGGTTGCCGTGAAGTGGTGCTCTGCACCCCGTCTCCGGCGAGCGACGAGATCCTGTTTGCCGCCCGCGCCTGCGGTGTCGAGAAGGTGTTCGCCATCGGCGGCGCCCAGGCCATCGCCGCCATGGCTTACGGCACCGAGAGCATTCCCAAGGTGGACAAGATCTTCGGCCCGGGCAACGCCTATGTGACCGAAGCCAAGGGGCAGGTTTCCCGCGACTGGCGCGGCGCCGCCATCGACATGCCCGCCGGCCCCTCCGAGGTGCTGGTGATTTCCGATGAGAGCGCCAACCCGGCCTTCGTGGCGGCGGATCTGCTCTCCCAGGCCGAGCACGGCCCCGACAGCCAGGTGGTGCTGGTCACCACCTCGCCGCTGCTGGCCGATGCCATCGCAGGGGAAATAAAAAGCCAGCTGGCCAAGTTGAGCCGCCGCGATATCGCCGCGCAGGCGCTCGGCAGCAGTCTGGTGATCCTCTGTGACGATCTGGCCGAAGCGTGCGCCATCTCCAACGCCTATGCGCCGGAGCACCTGATCGTGCAGACCCGCGCCCCCCGCGATCTGCTGGAGAAACTCGAGAACGCCGGTTCCATCTTTCTGGGCGCATGGACCCCCGAGTCAGTCGGCGATTACGCCAGCGGCACCAACCACACTCTGCCTACCTATGGCTATGCCCGCACCTGCTCCAGCCTTGGCCTTGCCGATTATCAGCGCCGCTACACGGTGCAGGAGCTGAGCGCCGAAGGTATTCGCGGCCTTGGCCCCATCGTCGAGCGCATCGCTGAGGCCGAAGGGCTTGATGGCCACAAAAATGCCGTCACCCTCAGGTTGAACGCCCTGGCCGTCGCGCCCCAACCAACAGCACAGCAGAAGGATTTGTCATGAGCATTGCCAATCTGGCGCGCCGCGTGGTGCGGGCCCTCACCCCTTATCAATCCGCCCGCCGCATCGGCGGCAAGGGCCACGTCTGGCTCAACGCCAACGAGGCGCCGCAGGCCTATCCCTTTACCATCGAGGGAAGCCGCCTCAACCGCTACCCCGAGTGCCAACCGGCCGAGGTGGTGAACAGCTATGCCGCCTATGCCGGGGTTAATCCCGATCAGGTGCTGGTGAGCCGCGGCGCCGACGAGGCCATCGAGCTGCTTATTCGCACCTTCTGCGAAGCGGGTGAAGATCAGATCCTCATCTGCCCGCCCACCTACGGCATGTACGCCATCAGCGCCGAGACCTGTGGCGTCGGTATCGTCGAGCAGCCACTGACCGCCAGCCGCCAGCCCGACTGGCCTGCCATCGCTGATCGCCTCAGTGACGTGAAGCTGGTGTTTCTCTGCTCCCCCAACAACCCCACCGGGGATCTGGTGGGTCGCGATGGACTTATTGCCCTGCTGGAGAAGGCGCGGGATCGCGCCATCGTGGTGGTGGACGAGGCCTATATCGAGTTCTGCCCCGAGGCGTCCGTAGTGGACCTGCTGGCCCGCTTCCCCAATCTGGTGGTGACCCGCACCCTCTCCAAGGCTTTTGCCCTGGCGGGGATCCGCTGCGGCTTTACGCTGGCAAGCCCCGAGGTGATCGCCATGCTGGCCAAGGTGATCGCCCCCTACCCCATCCCCGAGCCCATCGCCCAGATCGCGGCGCAGGCCCTCTCCCCCATGGGGCTGGAGCTGATGCGCGAGCGAGTGATAGAGCTCAACAAGCAAAAAGCCGCCTTCAAGGCAGAGCTGGCAACGCTTGCCTGCGTGAATGAAGTATTCGAGGACAAGGGCAACTTCGTGCTGGTGCGCTTTGTTGATGGCGCCGCCGTCTTTGCCGCCATGAAGGCCGCTGGCATCATACTGCGGGATTTCTCGACCAAACCCGGCTTGGATAACAGCATTCGCGTCACCATCGGCTATCAGGGCGAGATGGATGCCGTGCTGGCGGTATTGCGTGATCTGCCCTCTCCCACTTTGTAAGACAAGGATGTAGCGATGAAGACCCCGTTTATGTTTATCGACCGCGACGGCACCCTGATTGAAGAGCCGGTGACCGACAAGCAGGTGGATAGCCTCGCCAAGCTGCGCTTCGAACCCATGGTCATTCCGGTGCTGCGCGAGTTGCAGGCCGCCGGCTATGTGCTGGTGATGGTGACCAACCAGGATGGGCTGGGCACCGCCAGCCTGCCGCGGGAGAACTTCCAGCCTCCCCACGACCTGATGATGCACCTTTTTGAATCGCAAGGGGTGAAGTGGGAGCAGGTGCTGATCTGCCCGCACTTCCCCACCGACGGCTGCAGCTGCCGCAAGCCCCACCTAGGACTGGTGAAAGAGTACCTAGCCTCCGGTCGTATCGACTTTGCCAACTCCTTCGTGATTGGCGATCGCCAGACCGATCTGCAGCTTGCCGAGAATATGGGCATTGGCGGTATTCGCTACCACCCGCAGGATCACGACTGGCTCGCCATCCGTGATCAGCTGCTGTCCAAAGGGCGTGTGGCCTCGGTGGAGCGTTACACCAAGGAGACCCGCATTCAGGTGGCGCTGGATTTAGACAAAAGCGGCGGCAACCAGATCTCCACCGGTATCGGCTTCTTTGATCACATGCTGGATCAAATTGCCACCCACGCCGGTTTCCAGCTCAAGCTGAACGTCAGCGGCGATCTGCACATCGACGATCACCACACGGTGGAAGATGTGGGGCTGGCGCTGGGTCAGGCACTGCGTCAGGCCCTTGGCAACAAGCGCGGGATCGGCCGCTTCGGCTTCGTGCTGGCGATGGACGAGGTGCAGGCGGTGATCGATGCGCGCCCGCTGACCGAGCAGGAGGTGAGCACCGCGCTGGATCTCAGCGGTCGCCCCTACTTCGTGTTTGACTGCCCGAGCGGCTTTGGCCGCGACAACGTGGGCGAGATGGCCACCGAGATGGTGCCTCACTTCTTCCGCTCCCTCTCGGACGCCATGGCAATCACATTGCAGATGAAGGTGGGCAGCGGCAACACCCACCATCAGGTGGAGGCGCTGTTCAAAGGCTTTGGCCGCGCCCTGCGTCAGGCCATTCGGGTGGAAGGGAGCGAGCTTCCCTCCAGCAAGGGAGTGCTGTGATGGATGTGAGCAAGCAGAAGCTGGTCATTATCGACACCGGCTGTGCCAATCTGGCCTCGGTGCGCATGGCATTCGAGCGCCTCGGCGTGCAGCCGCTGGTCTCCAGCCTGGCCGCCGATATCGAGCAGGCGGACAAGCTGATCCTGCCCGGTGTCGGCACCGCGGTGGCCGCCATGAAAAACCTCAACGAGCGCGGGCTGGTGCCCCTTATTCGCGCCGCCAAACAGCCGCTGCTGGGCTTTTGCCTCGGTATGCAGATGTTGGCGGAGGCCTCCGAAGAGAGCATGGGTACGGATGACTCGTCAGAGCGGCTTATCGACTGCCTTGGCATAGTGCCGGGCAAGATCCGCCTGATGGAGGTCGGTAATCTGCGACTGCCCCATATGGGCTGGAACCAGATTGAACACGACGAGACCCATCCTCTGCTCAAGGGGATCCCGAGCGGCAGCTACTTCTACTTCGTGCACTCCTATGCGCTGGAGGTGACCGAAGCGACGCTGGCAACCTGCGACTACGGCCAGCCGTTTACCGCCATCGTCGGTGGGGTTGCAGAGCACAGCAACTTCTTCGGCGCCCAATTCCACCCGGAGCGCTCAGGCGCAGCCGGTGCCCGTTTGCTGCAAAATTTTCTGGAGCTGTGACTAGCATGATCATTCCCGCAATTGACCTTATCAACGGTCAGGTAGTTCGCCTCTATCAGGGCGACTACGAGCAGAAGACCGAATACAGCAGCAGCCCGCAGGCCCGCTTCGACGAATATGTATCCCAGGGGGCGGTGCAGCTCCATCTGGTGGATCTGGACGGTGCCAAGGATGCCAAGGCGCGCCAGCTGCCCCTGCTGACCCAACTGCTGTCGGCCACCGAAGCACCGGTGCAGGTCGGTGGCGGCGTGCGCACCGAACAGGATGTGGCGGATCTGCTGGCCGCCGGCGCCAGCCGGGTGGTGATTGGCTCCACCGCCGTCAAATCCCCGGATCTGGTAGCCAGCTGGATGGAGAAATATGGCCCCGAGCAGATCGTGCTGGCGCTGGACGTCAATATCGATGAGCAGGGCAATCGCCATATCGCGGTAGCAGGCTGGCAGGAGAACAGCGGCGTAACCATCGAGGCACTGATCGAGCGCTTCCTTCCCGCCGGGCTCAAGCATGTGCTCTGCACCGATATCAGCCGTGACGGCACCCTGGCTGGCACCAACGTCGAGCTCTATCGGGATCTCTGCGCCCGCTACCCGAGCGTCGCCTTTCAGGCCTCCGGCGGCATTGGCGGCATCGCGGATATCGAGGCACTCAAGGGTTCCGGCGTCAAGGGGATCATCCTTGGCCGCGCCCTGCTGGAGGGTAAGTTCTCGGTAGGTGACGCCATCGCCTGCTGGCAAGCCCCCGCAGCCGATACCACAGGAGGCAACTGATGCTGGCAAGACGCATTATCCCCTGCCTCGACGTGAAAGATGGCGTGGTGGTCAAAGGGGTGCAATTTCGCAACCACGAGGTGATGGGCGGCATTGTCGAGCTGGCGCGCCGCTACGCCGAAGAGGGCGCTGACGAGCTGGTGTTCTATGACATCACCGCCTCCAGCGATGCCCGGGTGGTGGACAAGAGCTGGGTGAGCCGGGTGGCGGAGGTGATCGATATCCCCTTCTGCGTCGCCGGTGGCATTAAAAGCGTGGAAGATGCCCGCCAGATCCTCGAATTTGGCGCCGACAAGGTTTCCATCAACTCTCCGGCGCTGGCCGATCCGACCCTGATCAGCCGACTGGCCGAGCGCTTTGGCGTGCAGTGCGTGGTGGTGGGCATTGACTCCTACTTCGACGCCGACACGGGCCACTATCAGGTCAAACAGTTTACCGGCGACGAGAGCCGCACCCGCACTACCGCCTGGCACACCCTCGACTGGGTGCAGGAGGTGCAAAAACGCGGCGCGGGCGAAATCGTGCTGAACGTGATGAATCAGGACGGCATGCGTCAGGGTTATGATCTCGACCAGCTCAAACTGGTGCGCAGCGTCTGCAAGGTGCCGCTGATCGCCTCCGGCGGCGCCGGTGCCATGGCACACTTTCGCGATGCCTTCACCCTCGCCGATGTGGACGGGGCGCTGGCCGCCTCCGTGTTCCACAAGGGCCTTATCCCCATTCCCGAATTGAAACGCTGGCTGAAAACCGAAGGAGTCGCCATCCGTGAATAACTTCTCAGATAACACACAAACCACCGCCAGCGCGCGCCCCCTTGCCGATCAGCTCGATTGGGCAAAATGTGATGGCATGATCCCCGCCATCGTCCAGCACGCCGCCAGCGGCGAGGTGCTGATGCAGGGCTTTATGACCCGTGAAGCGCTGGAGAAGACCCATACTACCGGTCAGGTCACCTTCTTTAGCCGCAGCAAACAGCGGCTCTGGACCAAGGGTGAAAGCTCGGGCAATGTGCTCCAACTCGTGGCTATCAGCACCGACTGCGATCAGGACTCCCTGCTGATTGCCGCCAACCCCGTCGGCCCCACCTGCCACAAAGGGACAACCTCCTGCTTCCATGGTCACCCGCTGCCACCCCTCGGTTTTCTGGCAGAGCTTGAGCAAGTGCTGGCCGCCCGCAAAGGGGCCGATCCGGCCACCAGCTACACCGCCAGCCTCTACGGCAAAGGGACCAAGCGCATCGCCCAGAAGGTGGGTGAAGAGGGTGTGGAAGTTGCGCTGGCCGCCATGGCCAAGGATCGGGAGGAGCTCATTAACGAATCCGCCGATCTGCTCTATCACCTGACCGTACTGCTGCAAAACGAAGGGCTGGGATTACAGGATGTCGTTCAGCGGCTTTATGAGCGGCATAATAAATAACTGCATTATGAGAGATGGGCGTAAAGCCCATCTCTCATAACAACAGGGTAGATAATTCAACCAATTCTATATAGTCAGTATTTGTCAATCCCTTACTCTGTAGGCAAACCATATAATATCTACCACTTTCGTCATATCTACATCCAAAACGAGTCATTGTAAGTTTATTTATATCTTCTGGCTTACTATCATTACTACTTAAATAGTAACCACTGAGAATTTTATGAACCTGTATGATATATTCATAAAAATCATCTGCATTCCAAACTACCTTTTCATTGAGACCTGATTGAATGCATGACCAATAACTAATCGTTAATGGTAGCTTCGCCTTATTTTTAAATGAAAAAGCATTGTCTTTATTTACATTAATCTTATCGATTTCAGCATCTAAAAGCTTCCCGCCGCTACGAAGAACTATATATGCCGCAGGAACTTTTGCATGCATAATCAGTAAGGCAGACAAATAGATAATATCTATAGAACGCTCCGAGACTGAATGCAATATAGCAAACAACGTATCCAAGAATGACTCAGTCTCTCTTGCGGTGAGATGGTATGCATCCACAATTTTTGCAAGTGTTTTAGAAAAGTTATTGGCATCTGAAAAACAATGAAAAGTTTTACTACATAAAAGCTCAAATCGGTCTGCAACAAATTTTTCTATGAGAAAATGGCTAGGGCATTTATTCAAATAAAAACGTCTTTTGAAAAACCTGCCTAGATAAGTCTGAGCATCAAACCCTTCCCCATAAATTACCTTGATAGCATGCTGCAACTGCTCAGTATCTGTTGCCAGTACAAATACCACCCCGGGAATATCAAAGATATGCTTGATGGTTTCCAGCATTTCTACCGCATAGGAGGGGCGACAGCGATCCAGCTCATCAATCAGGATAAATGCGGGTGCCTGTTTCTTTTTCTTGCCAATAATTGCTTCAACCCACTGTTTTATTTCATGCTTGAGCAACTGTACTGCTTCTGTCTTTTTACGAGTATCTTGAAAAAGTGATTCAACCAGTTTGCCCGCGTCATCAGCTGTAATGACCTCTTGGACTTCATCGATATTGATGCCAGAGACTTTTTTAAACAGTGCTTTGGTCACTATAGGCGCAGTTGCTTTTAACAATGATGCCAATTTGGTCGACAGATAGGGGGAAAGCTGAGGGCTACCCGCTTCTTCTTTCAGTTGTTCAATGATCGACGAAATCACCGTCAATAAGGGATCATCGGAAAAATCCTGCTGCCAGGCATCGATATAGACGGTGGGATAGTGCGCTTTCAGCTCCATATACCAGCGCTTGATAAACCAGGTTTTCCCTGCCCCCCATTCGGCATTGAGGTTGAGCACATAGTTGCGCTGCTTGCCTTCGGCAGCGAGGTAGTTGGTCAGAAATTCGGCATAGCGGGCGCGATCCAGCCGATCGGCACTCAAACTCTCTTCGCTACCCGCAATGGCCCCCGGTCCGTCCCACTGAACTGCTTCATCCCATTTAAACGGTGCCACTGCCATCTCGTACCTCCCCAAGTTGCGTTGCAGGGATGATATCAGGGGCATAGTGAAAATAGTTTGATTAAAGACCTGTTTGTTGCCCTTTCTGCAGCTCGGGCTGGCATATTTGACTGCCTTGCAATTTCTTTGCTGCTGGCCCACGAAGCTGGGCCGATATGAGTGGGACAGTTATCTGAATAGCCACGGACTCAGTTGATTTCCTTTGACCACACCAACGATGACAATCGTGTGACATGGCGCAGATCCTGCGGAAATAAGCGCGAAATATGGCCTGTGAAGTGCTTAATTTAAACAGTTGGTACATATATTAGCGCTGTATACAACGACGCCCTTAACCAAGGATGGTTAACTCCATGAAGGATGAACCCTTCTCCATTCGATTACAGCATGAGCTGGAGCACCTCAAAGCCATCTTCAACGAGACGGACGCCTACATGTTCACCAAGGATCTGGCGGGCCGTTACACCTATGCCAATCAGGCGGTGCTGGATCTCTTTGGCTGCACCCTCGCCGAGTTGCAGGGACAGGATGATCGGGCTTTTTTTGATCTCGAATTCTCCGACACCATTCAACGCAACGACCGGTTGGTACTGGAGCAGCAGCTTGCCATCGCCCAGGAGGAGATCAACTACCTCAAATCCACCGGGGAAAAGCGCTGCTACTGGACCGTCAAAAAGCCCATCCATGACAAGGATGGCAACCTGATCGGCCTGTGCGGCATCTCCACCGATATCACCGAACACAAGTTGATTGAGGCGCGGCTGGCGGAGCAGCATCAGCTGCTGGAAATCATCCTCGCCAACGTGGATGCCCATATCTATATGAAGGACAGCCTGCACCGCTTTCTCTACGTCAACCAAAAGGTCGCCGATCTGCTGGGCCTTCCTGCCGAGCAGATCATCAATCGGCGCGATGATGAGGTGATCCCCGCGGCCAGCGCCTGCCAGCTGTGGCGACTGGACAACCGGGTATTCGAAACCGGCGAGCTGCAAGCCGGGGAAGAGATGCTGACCGATCCCGAAGGCAATCAGCACTACTACTGGTCGGTCAAGGTGCCCTTTCTGCTGGGGGATGGCACCCCCACCCTGATCGGTATCTCCTCCGACATTACCGAACTGCACCAGCTCAAGGAGCAGCTGCACCAGCAGTCGGTGCGCGATGGCCTCACCGGTCTCTACAACCGCCGTTTCTTTTTCGAACTGTGCGAGAAGAACCTCAGTCTGGACATGCGCCACCACCTCACCTCGGTGCTGATGGTACTGGATGTGGATCAGTTCAAGTGCATCAACGATCGCTTCGGTCATCCCCTTGGGGATAGCGCACTGGTGCATCTGGGCAGGGTGATGCAATCGGTGCTGCGCAGCGAAGATGTGCTGGCTCGCATCGGCGGTGACGAATTTGCCATCTTGCTGCCCAACACCACCCTCTTGGCAGCCGCATCCCTGGCCGAGCGGCTGCGCCTGCAGGTGATGCAAAGCCCACTCCCCCTGCCCGATGGGGATAAACTGGTCATCACCATCAGCGCCGGACTGGTGGAAAATGGCGAGGGGGAGCTGATGGAGAGCCTCTACGCCCGCGCCGATCAGATGCTCTATCAGGCCAAACAGAGCGGCCGCAACTGCGTTGCCTGCAAGGCTCCCTAGCCATACAACGTGAGGGGCAGCAGCCCTCCAGACCCCTTGTATCTCCCTCTTATGAATGGCTGTGCTGGCGCCTTACGACCAGGCCACTACCCCAGCTGTTTGCGCAGCACAAACTTTTGCACCTTGCCGGTAGAGGTTTTCGGCAGCGGGGTAAAGATGATGCGTTTGGGCGCCTTGAAGTGGGCCATCTGCTCCCGGCAAAAGGCGATCAACTCCGCCTGGGTGGTCTCTCGCCCCTCTTTCAGTTTCACAAAGGCGCAGGGCACCTCCCCCCACTTCTCATCGGGCATGGCGATCACCGCCGCTTCGTCCACATCGGGATGGCGATAGAGCACATCTTCCACCTCCAGACTGGAGATATTCTCCCCGCCAGAGATGATGATGTCCTTGGATCTGTCCTTGATCTCCACATAACCATCCGGGTGCCATACCGCCAGATCGCCACTGCGAAACCACCCCTCCGCCATCGCCTCGGCGCTGGCCGCCGGATTTTTCAGATAGCCTTTCATCACCACATTACCGCGCAGCACTATCTCCCCCATGGTTTTGCCATCTTTGGCCACCGGCTCGCCACTGACCGGATTGATAACCCGCATCTCCCCCTGCAGGGGCGACGCAACCCCCTGGCGCGCCTTGAGGCGGGAGAGCGCAGTGGCATCCTGACCTTGCCAGCTTCTTTGCGGTTCGCACAACACGCAGGGGCCATAGGTTTCGGTGAGGCCATAGACGTGGGTCACAGCGATCCCCATAGCTTCCATACCGGCGATCACGGTGGCGGGGGGCGCAGCGCCAGCGGTCATCACCTTGATGGGGTGATCCAGCCCCCGCTTGAGCGCCGGATCGGCATTGTTGAGCATATTGAGCACGATGGGCGCCGCGCAAAAATGGCTCACCTTGTGCTCGTGCAGCGCCTCATAAATGGCGGCGGCCTGCACATGGCGCAAGCAGACGCTCACCCCGGCGGTGGCCGCCAGCGTCCAGGGGAAGCACCAGCCGTTGCAGTGAAACATCGGCAAGGTCCAGAGATAGACGGGATGTTTGGGCAGCTCCCAGGAGAGCACGTTGTTGATGGCGTTGAGGTGGGCGCCGCGATGGTGATAGACCACCCCCTTGGGGTTGCCGGTAGTGCCGGAGGTGTAGTTAAGGGAGATCGCCTGCCACTCATCCTCTGGCAACCAGCCGGGTTCATCGCCGTTACCAGTGGCAATAAAGGCCTCATAGGTCAGTTCACTGACAAGCGCCCCCTCCCGGTAGAGGGGATCGTCGATGGCGATGACCAGCGGTTGGCTCTCCAGCAGATCCAGCGCCTTGCGCACCACAGGGCCAAACTCCCTGTCCACCAGCACCACCTTGCTCTGGGCATGCTGGAAGATAAAGGCCATCGACTCGGCATCGAGCCGGGTATTGAGGGTGTTCAGCACAGCGCCGCTCATGGGCACCCCGAAGTGGGCTTCAAACATCGCCGGAATATTGGGCGCAACGATGGAGACGGTATCCCCCTCCCCGATACCGCGAAGCCGCAGGGCCGAGGCCAACTGGCGGCAACGGCGGGCGGTCTCGCCCCAGCTCTGGCGTAGCGAGCCGTGGATCAGCGCCGGATAGTCGGGATAGACCCGCTCCGCCCGCCCCAAAAAGCTGATGGGGGTCAGGGCCTCGAAATTGGCGGCGGTTTTGGCAAGATCGCGCTCATAGATGTTCTGCACTGTCATCGGATTCCTTCCTCACAGGTGGCACAAAACGGGCAGTTTCGGGATCAATCAGAGATCAGCAAGCGACATGGGCATCCTGCCCGTCACTGGTCTCTTATGGGAATGACAGCCTAACAGTGAGCCTGCGGCGGCAGGTATTAGCAAAACGTCTTAGACAGGGACAGCCTGCTGCCAACAGGGGTCCCCTGTTTTCGTTGCAAAAAAATATTTCGTTACGGAAAAACGTGCCATTTTTTTCACAGGCTGTTTTTGGCGAATAACGAAAAATGACGATAGTGGAATATTATCCCGCCAAAGCTGCTCTATATGTCATTCCATTCATTTCGGTGCGCACTATTTTCATGGTTTTTATTTAAGACAAGCCACGTTAAGCGAAAACTGAAATAGTTATTGCATAATAACTTTTATTTCATATCAGCTGTTAAATCCATGACAAATAAATTCTGTGAGCCATCCCATAAAGCGAGCATGGCGCCATGTTCATCCAGCCACGCACGGGTTACGGTTACAACGTGAAACAATCTACCGGATGTTCAATATCAGGCCAGATTTCTCGCCAATCACTACGCAATCCACAGTGGGTTTGCGTACCTTGGATGTATGACGCAGAAACCCTATCGACCCGATATTCCGCCGAGCCCAAACCTGCTTTATCAAGGAGCATTTTATGTGTGCCGTGCCGAATACCACACCACGCAGACAATTCCCTACTGCATTTACCATTCTGTTTCTTATTATGTTACTGGCCATTGCACTGACCTGGATAATTCCGGCGGGCGCCTATGCCAAGCTCTCTTATAATCCAGCCAGTGAAAGCCTGATGGTCAATAGCCCACAAGGGGAAATAAGCCGACTTCCCGCAACCCAGGATGCCCTGGCAAAACTCAATATCAATATCGCGGTAGAGCAATTTACCAACGGCACCATCCGCAAGCCCATCGCCATTCCCGGCACCTATGCCCGATTGGAGCAAGCGCCCAAGGGGTTCGGTGACGTGGCGGTCAGCATGGTCAAGGGCACCATCGAGGGGGCGGATATCATCGTCTTTATTCTGGTGCTCGGGGGGCTGATCGGCGTCATCAACAAGACAGGTGCCTTCAGTGCAGGGCTGGTGGCGTTGTCGCGCAAGACCCGGGGCAACGAGTTCCTGTTTGTGGCGCTGGTCTGCTTCGTAATGGCGCTGGGAGGCACCACCTGCGGACTGGAGGAAGAGGCGGTCGCCTTCTACCCCATACTGGTGCCCATCTTTCTGGCGCTCGGCTATGACTCCATCGTCTGCGTAGGGGCCATCTTCCTCGCCGCCTCCATGGGCACCACCTTCTCCACCATCAATCCCTTCTCGGTGGTGATCGCCTCCAATGCCGCCGGCATTCCCTTTACCGAGGGGCTGATCTTTCGCGCTATTGGCTGTCTGGTGGGCACCCTGGTAGTGATCAGTTATCTCTACTGGTACTGCAAGAAGATCAAGGCCAACCCGGCCTTCTCCTACACCTATGAGGACAGAGAGAGTTTTCGCGCCCGTTTTCTCAAAGAGGGCTCTATGGACGAAGGGGTGCCCTTCACCCTGCGCCGCAAGATCATTCTGACCCTGTTTATCCTCGCCTTCCCGCTGATGGTGTGGGGCGTCTCCATGGCCGGTTGGTGGTTTCCGCAGATGGCGGCCTCCTTCCTGACCATCGCCATCATCATCATTTTTATCTCGGGTCTCAAAGAGAAAGAGGCGGTCGAAGCCTTTACTCAGGGGGCGTCGGAGCTGGTGGCGGTCTCCCTCATCATCGGACTGGCACGGGGGGTCAATCTGGTGCTGGATCAGGGGATGATCTCGGACACCATTCTGGCCTACGCCTCCGATCTGGTCTCCGGCATGCATGGCGCCGTGTTCGCGGTGGCACAGATGCTGGTGTTCACCCTCTTGGGGCTGGTGGTACCCTCCTCCTCGGGGCTCGCAGTGCTCTCCATGCCCATCATGGCACCGCTGGCAGATACTGTGATGATCCCCCGCTATATCGTGGTGTCGGCCTACAACTGGGGACAATACGCCATGTTGTTTCTGGCCCCCACCGGACTGGTGCTGGTCACCCTGCAGATGCTCGGCATCCAGTTCAACAAGTGGGTCAAGTTCGTCCTGCCCATGGTGGGCTTTGTGCTGGGATTTGGCGCCCTGATGCTGGTGGCGCAAGTGATGTTGGCCTGATAGGTCTGTGATACATGAGTGACAACACCCCGAGCCTGGCGCGGGGTGTTCTTTTGTCAGCCTTAGTGACGCACCCGCCCCTGCTGGCGAAAGCAGTAGAGTTTAAGGCTGATGTCGGCGATATCGGCGGGAAGCTCCTCTCCCTGCTCGGCAAGGGGCTGGTAGAGGGATGAGAGCAGACGTTCGGCCTGCTGCACCGTGATGATGTTGGCCTGGATGGCCGGGGTGATCCAGCTGGGTAACATTGACATATCTCCCCCTCGTTGATCCGGTGATCTCGGGTGAACATCTTCATATCAGGTCTTACGCAGTTGTCTGCCGACCCGTTCACCCTTTGCTTCACTCAATCAAAGCAAAATGCTTGCCGTGATCTCTTATCGGCCAACATCCGATGGGGCTGGAGCCATTTATCAACCACTTACGTGGCCATCTCAAAGAACAGCGCGCCCGTTCAAAACCTATCCCTTGACCTGCCACCGCCAACGCCTTGCCACTCTGGCATTCTGCTCACCGCCCGCCTTGCAAATTGCGACCCGAATTGCTCCTTATCACACTGGCAAAGCCCGCCATGTGCCGGAAACTGGTCACTTTTAGTCCGTTGTCGCCAAAGCCAGACACTTTTTCATGGTGGCTGTTTTTTGACCTTGCCAGCGCCTGTCGCAGGCCCATCCCCCTCGCCTTGTCCAGCCAACCGGTTGTGACAAGATGGCGCCAGATTGGAACAGCCCGGATGGGTATGCAGGAGAACAACAAGATGAACAGATCCATGATGGCAGGTATCGGTATTGGCATCGCCTCGGCCCTGGCGCTCTCGGCGGCGGCCAGCGGCTCTCTCTTTACACCCCAGCCCACCTTTGCCGAGGTGATCGCCAGCAAGCCGATCACCGAGACCATCAAGACTCCCCGACAGGAGTGTCACAACGTCACCGTGACTCACCGCAAGCCGGTACAGGATGAGCACAAGATCCTCGGCACAGTGGTGGGTGCGGCACTGGGCGGCGTGGTTGGCCACCAGTTTGGCGGCGGCAGCGGCAAGAAGGTGGCCACTGCTGCAGGGGCCGTCGCGGGGGGTTATGCCGGTAATCAGGTGCAGGGCAATATGCAGGCGGGCGATACCTACACCACCACCGAGCAGCGCTGCAAAACCGTGCAGGATAAGAGCGTCAACACCATTGGTTATGACGTGACCTATCGCCTCGCCGGTCAGGAGGGGGTGATCCGCATGAAGCAAGCCCCGGGCGCCACCATTCCGGTCAAAGATGGCAAATTGGTGATCGACCAGCCAAAAGTGTGATTTCTCCTGACCCCACTCAGCAGCAGGCCCGCCTCTTTCGAGGCGGGCCTGTGTTTTTGGGCGGCTTGATTTCCTTTTTTCAAACAACGGCACGCACCACTCAAGGCACCCGAACTATCACCCTTTGCAGCACTTCTTCACCGCCCGTACCACGTTCTGATAACCGGTACAGCGGCAGAGGTTGCCCGACAGACCGCGGCGGATCTCCGCATCGGTCAGCGGACGGCGCTCGGTCTTGTCGAGCAGGGCGGCGCTCGCCATCACCAGCCCGGGAGTGCAAAAACCGCACTGTACCGCCCCCTCGTCAATAAAGGCCTGCTGCACATCGGAAAGCTCATTGCCTTTGCGCTCCCCCTCCACGGTGCGAATGGATTTGCCATCGGCCCAGACCGCCAGATAGAGGCAGCTGTCGATGGCAGTGCCATTCACCCGCACGGTACAGGCGCCGCACTCACCGACACTGCACCCCTCTTTCACACTGATAAGCCCCTGCCCGCGCAGGAAGTGGAGCAGCGACATGGTGGGCGACACCGCATAGGAGTATGGTTTGCCGTTGATCTCGCACTGGATCTCCACAGCAGGACAGCTTTGCGGTTGCATCATAGGATCTTGCCTCCGGCACGTTCGACTGCGCAGGCGACCACCCGCTGCGCCAGGGTTTTGATAAGGTGCAGGCGAAACTCCTTCTCTGCCCGCCAGGAGGATCGCGGCGCCACATCGGCTACCACCGCCTCGGCAATCGCTGCCAGTGTAGCGCGAGTCAGGGGTTGGCCCTCGGCCGCGGCTTCCGCGTGAGGCGTGCGCACCGGTGTCGGTGCCGCCACCCCATAGGCCAGCCGCAGAGTCTTGAAGTGACCATCCTCAATCTGGCAGTAGGCGGCACAACCGATGGTGGCGATATCCATGGCATCGCGCATGGCGTACTTGAAGTAGTGGGAGCCCACATGAGGGTGAGAATCCGGCGCAAAGTGAAACGCCACCAGGATCTCCGCCGGTTGCAGCGCCACCTTGCCGGGGCCGGTATGAAATCCGGCGATGGGGATGCGGCGCGTACCATTGGGCCCGGCGATTTCCAGCTCAGCCTCTAGCGCGACGGTAGGCGCCGCCGAGTCGGCACTGGTGGCGCCGTTGCAGATGTTGCCGCCATAGGTGGCGACGTTGCGGATTTGCGGACCGGCGATGGTGGCAGCGGCTTCGGCCAGCATTGGCAGGCGGCGCTGCACCAGCTCATTTTCGATGAGCTCGGTAAAGGTGGTACCGGAGCCGATGCGAATAGAGCCGTCGGCCAGCTCGCTCACCCCTTTGAGCTCGGGCAAGTCGTGAATATCGACGATATGGCGATAGGCGGCGTTGAGGTGATGGAGCTGGATCATCACATCGGTGCCACCGGCCAACAGGCGCGCCTCGGGGTCGGCCTGACGCAGGGCAACCGCCTCGGCCACACTGTGCGCCTTGTAATAACGGGCAATATCAAACATGGTGTTGCTCCTCCCCTGCTCCCTCGCCAATCAAACCCGCGGCGACAAACTCCCGGAACAGGGTCTTGGGGGTGATGGGCAGCTCGTTGATGGCCACCCCGGTCGCCATGCGAATGGCGTTACGGATGGCCGGGCCCGGCGAGATGATGGGCGGTTCCCCCAGGGATTTGTGGCCATAGACCGACTGGGGCTCGTAGGTCTGCACGAAATCGCACTCAAGCTCCGGCAAATCCAGCATGGTGGGAAACTTGTAGTCGAGCAGGTTGGGGTTGCGCACCACGCCGCTCTTGGCGTCGATGATCATCTCCTCGAACAGCGACCAGCCGATCCCCATCCCCATGCCGCCATGCACCTGCCCCTCTGCCAACTGCGGGTTGAGGATCTTGCCCGCATCGTGCAAGTTGAGGATGCGATTGATGGTCACCTTGCAGAGATCGATATCGACGCTGAGATCGACAAAGGTGCAGCCAAAACTCGGCGGATTGGTGGTGGTCTTGTGGGAGACTTCCGAGGTGATCTGGCCGCCGATGGTGAGATGGTAGTAGGCGTTGACCGATACCTCGGCGACGCTGATCAGCACCTTGTCCGGCGCACCGGCCAGCACCACGTAGCCGTCGATCAGGGTCAGCGATCCCACATCCTGATGGCAGAGCTGGGCTGCCAGCGACAAAATGCGGGCCCGCAGTTGCAGCGCCGCCTGATGAATGGCAGGGGCTGCCACATAGCTCTGGCGCGAGGCGAACGAGCCCGGATCGTAGGCGGTAATGTCGGTATCCTGAGTCGAAATGACCCGGATCTGATCAAATGGAATGCCTAAAGTCTGGGCCGCCATCTGGGCAAAGACGGTATCCGACCCCTGCCCTATCTCGGTAGCGCCGATCTGCAGATTGACGGTGCCATCCTGATTGAGCAGCATGCGGGCACCGGCAATTTCGACCCCCACCGGGTAGGTGTTGGAGCCGTAGCTAAAGCACGCCACCCCGATGCCGCGCCGCACCCGACTTGCAGGATCCTGCGCCAGACACTCGGCCTTGAGCCGTTCCCACTGGAACTGCTCGCCACCCCGGCGCAGACACTCGGGCAAGCCCGCACTGTAGATGGTCTTCTGGTTGACCTGATTGACATCCCCCTCGCGGGCCACGTTGGCGATCCGCACCGCAAGCGGGTCTAGCCCCAGCTCGGCGCAGGCATCATCCAGCATGCATTCAAGGGCAAACACCACCTGCGGCGCGCCGTAACCGCGCATGGCACCGGCGGTGGGCAGGTTGCTGTAGAAGGTTTTGGCGTCGTAGCCAAAGGCACTGCGCGGATAGAGGTAGCTGATCTTGTTGGCCCCTGCGCTGGCGATGGAGTGGCCGTGAGAGGCATAGCCGCCAGTGTTGGAGAGCACGTCGAGCTGATACCCCCTGAGGGTGCCATCCCGGTTGATACCGAGGGTGCCATCGATGGCAAAACCATGGCGGGTGCGGGAAGCAAAGAAGCACTCCTCCCGGCTCAAGGTAACCTTGACCGGCACACCGCCAAGCTTGTAGCTCAGAAACGCCGCCATCGGCTCTTCCAGCACATCCTGCTTGTTGCCAAAGCCGCCGCCCATGTAGGGCTTGATCACCCGCACGCTGGACCAGGGCAGGCCGAGGGATTTGGCCACCCGGCTGCGCACTATCTGGGGGATCTGGGTACTGCTGACCACTATGATGTGGTCCGGTTGATCCATGTAGGCGTAACAGGTCACCGTCTCCAGATGGCAGTGCTGCACCACCGGCGTCCGGTAGTGCCCCTGAAACTGCAGATCGGCCGCAGCGATAGCATGCTCCGGGTCATTAGCACGAAGCTGGCTTTGGCGCAGCAGATTACCACTCGGATGAATGGGATAGGCATCATCGGCCAGCGCGCTTTGGGCATCTGTCATCACCGGCAGCGGCTCGTAAGTCACCTTGACCAGCGCGGCAGCCTTCTCGGCCACCAGCGGATCACGGGCTACGACTATGGCGACCCCATCGCCAAAGTGGCGTACATGGTCGGTGAGCAGACGCCGGTCTTTCACATCCCGTTTCGCCTCATCGAGGGACCAGGCGTGACCGGCGGTGCGAAAACAGGTGGTGGGCACATCCTCATGGGTAAACACGGCTTCGACCCCATGCAGGGCCAGTGCCTCGATCGCATCGATGGCAAGCACCTTGCCGTGGGCAATATTGCTTCGCACGTACTTGGCGTGGCGCATCCCGAGCATGATGTTGTCATCGGTATAGCGGGCGCTGCCGGTCACCTTGGCCTCGGCATCCACCCGCTTGAGCGGTAATCCTATGGACATATGCAAGTCCTTTTTTCGAAGGGAAAAATCTGGAACCGGTATAAAAAACAGCAAGATATGCGCCTGATTCCCGCCATCGTCAGGACAATGGGGAGAAGTGTGAAGGGGATCCCATCTAGCCCGCTTTTGTTGGCTCGCAACGACAAGCCAAGGGCAGCCCCTGAGCAAACGGGGCACATTTGCGGTGAAAAAAACGGCAGAGCGAGGAGAGCAAGGGTGGGAGCCTATCAATCTGGTAGGAGGATTTATCAAAATGGTATCGCGATGGCACCAGCGGCTAAGGCATGGTAACCAACGTTGACGATCAGAGCGCCGCAGATATAAAAATGGGGCCGCCAGTGCGACCCCAAACGGGCGGGTTATCCCTAAATAGCCCACCCCCCAGCATAAAAGAGCACCAGCGCCAGGGCGATGACCACGGTGCCGACGTTGAGCTTGTGCCACTCCTTCGAGCAGATGCGGCCGATCACCAGCGAGCTGAAGCCGAGCATGATGCCGGTGACGATATTGCAGGTGAGCACAATAAATACCGCGCACACCAGCCCGGACATGGCCCCGACAAAGTCATCGAAATCGAGTTTGGTGACGTTGCTCAGCATCAAGAGCCCCACATACATCAGGGCTGGCGCGGTGGCATAGGCGGGCACCAGATAGGAGAGCGGCGAGAGGAACAGCATCAGCAGGAACAGGCCACCGACCACGGTCGCGGTGAGGCCGGTTTTGCCCCCCGCCGCCGTGCCCGCGGCCGATTCGATATAGACGGCAGCCGGGGCCGCCCCCACCAGACTGGAGAAGATGCTGCTGACCGAGTCGGCACTGAGTGCCTTGCCGCTGTTGATGATGTGACCATCCTTATCGAGCAGGTTGGCCTGCCCCGCCACGGCGCGGATGGTGCCGGTGGCATCGAATACCGCTGTCATCACCAGCGCCAGCACGCTGGGCAGCACCAGCGGCGAGAGGGCCCCCATGATATCCAGGCTGAAGATGAGGGACTTGCCCTGATCGTCCGAGAGGCTCGGCAGGGCGAACAGCCCCTGATACTTCACCGCCGGATCGAAAATCAGGCCGAAGATTGAGATGGCGATAATCACCAGCAAGATCCCCCCCGGTACTCTCAGCTTCTCCAGCCCGAAGATCACCGCAAGGCCGATCAGGGACATGATTACCGGCATGGAGGTGAAGGCCCCCAGCGCCACCGGCAGCCCCTCCAGCGGGTTCTTGATCACCAGCCCCACCCCGTTGGCGGCGATAAGCAGCAAGAAGAGACCAATCCCGATGCCGGTACCGTGGGCAATTCCCATCGGCAGGTTGTCGAGGATCCAGCTACGCACCCCGGTCACCGAGATGGCGGTAAACAGCACCCCCATCAGGAAGACGGCGCCCAACGCCACCGGAATGGGGATCTGCTGCCCCAGCACCAGACTGAATGCAGTAAACGCCGTGAGAGAAATAGCGCAGCCGATGGCCATCGGCAACTTGGCCCAGAGCCCCATCAAGAGCGAACCGAACCCCGCCACCAGACAGGTGGCGACAAACACGGCGCCGGGAGGAAAGCCCGCCTTGCCGAGCATGCTCGGCACCACGATCACCGAGTAGACCATGGCAAGGAAGGTGGTGAGGCCCGCCAGCACCTCCTGTCTGACGTTGCTGCCCCGCTCGCTGATCATAAAGTAGCGATCAAGAGCCGTTAGCGGCTGTTGCTTTGGTGCGCTCTGGCTGGCGTCATCATTGGCCAGCTGTTCCACGCTGTTTGTCCTGCTGTTTGCTTGGGTCATACCCAACTCCTTCACACTCGCCTGAATATTCCATGACGAAATGGCGACAGGATCTGCGGGTCTGCCGAGCGCCAGTCTGATGAGAAACAGGCGATGGTGGCAGAGGATGCGACAGACAGACCAGGGCAGGCAGCCTTGACTCAAACGTTTGCCTTGCTGGTCAAAAAAACCGGGCCATTTCACGTTCTATGCGGGGAGATCCCCTGTCGTGCGGCAAGACTGGCGCACCTGTGGGGCACGCCAGCCGCCGTATTCGTTGGGGCTGCGCCGCGGCAGCCCACTCCAGCCCCTACCCCCGTTCATGCACCAGTTGGCCATCCACATAGGTGCGGTAGATGGATCTGTCATCCCCCAGGGTCAGCAACACAAAGAGCTTGTCCCGCAGGGTGGTGGAGTTGTCATAACGCAGCTGCTGCAGCGGGGTGGCGACCGGGTCGAGCACCACGAAGTCCGCCTCCTTGCCCACCGCAAAGCTGCCGATCTTCTCGTCCAGCCCCAGCGAATGGGCGCCGCCCAGGGTGGCCAGATAGAAGGCCTGATAGGCCGATAGCCGCTCGCCCTGTAGTTGCATCACCTTGTAAGCCTCGTTGAGGGTCTGCAGCATGTTGAAGGTGGTGCCGGCGCCGATGTCGGTGCCCATCCCCACCTTCACCTGCTTGCGCCACGCCTTGTGCAACTTGAACAGACCACTGCCGAGATAAAGATTCGAGGTGGGACAAAACGCGATGGTGGAGCCGGTCTCCTTCAGGCAATCCCACTCCTGCTCTTCCAGATGGACGCAGTGGGCAAAGACGCAGTTGTGGCCGGTAAGCCCATGCTGGTGATAGACATCGAGATAACCCTTGTGCGCCGGGAAGAGGGATTTTACCCAGGCGATCTCGTCCTTGTTCTCGCACAGATGGGTGTGCAGATAGGTGGTGGGAAACTCTTCGCGCAGTCGCCGCGCCATCGCCAGCTGCTCGGGTGTCGAGGTGGGTGCAAATCGTGGTGTGATGGCATAGAGCAGGCGACCATTGCCGTGCCAGCGCTCGATAAGCTGCTTGCTCTGCACATAACTGCTCTGCGCGGTATCGAGCAGATAATCGGGCGCATTGCGATCCATCATTACCTTGCCGGCGATCATCCGCATATTGATGCGGCTGGCCGCCTCGAACAGGGCGTCTACCGACTCGGGGTGCACGGTCCCGAACACCAGCGCCGTGGTGGTGCCGTTTCGCAGCAGCTGCTTGATAAAGAAGGTGGACATCTCGCGGGCATATTCGAGATCGTTGTAGCGCCGCTCGGCCGGGAAGGTGTGGCGGTTGAGCCACTCCAGCAACTGCTCGCCATAGGCCCCCACCATCTCGCTCTGGGGGTAGTGAATGTGGGTATCGACAAAGCCCGGCACTATCATCTTGCCGCGATAATCGCGCACCCGCACTTCGGTCGGAATGCGATCCTTGCCCTCCTCCCACTCACCAAACCAGTCGATGCAGCCGTTGCGAATGATCAGCAGGCCATCCTCGATAAGGCGCGCGTTGGACTCAATCTCCTCGGGCTGATCCACCACCCGGGTGATATCGAAGAAGCTGCCGCGTACCGCTTTGACAGAGTTGTCATTTTTCATAACCGTTTCCCTGTTTTTCTTGTTCTGTTGACGTTTTTTGCCGGTTTAACCGTCAGACCCGTTCCACTTGTGGCGCCACCGCCTGCCCGGGCACTGGCTCTGGTGAACCCTCCCCCTTGCTGGCCGATGGCTGGCCCGCACTGCGGGCGGTAAAGATCACATCCGGCTTGTCACTCAGCTGGATCACCTCCACCGCCTCGGCATCCCTGACGGCCGCCTTGCGCTTGCGGCTTTGCGGCAGCACCAGATTCATGATGATGGCGGTGATGCCGCCGGCGCAGATGGGGTTCTCCACCAGCATGTAGATACCCGCCGGCAGCACCTTGAAGACGTTCGGGTCATAGGAGACCCCGAGCCCAAGACCCAGCGAAGTGGCGACAATCAGGGTCTCCCGCCGATCGAAACCGTGGCTGATGATGATGCGACCACCGGCGATGGCAATCATGGAGAACATGATGACCATGGCGCCCCCCATCACAGGTGACGGTATGGTGGTAAAGAAGCGCCCCACCACCGGGAAGAGCCCCAACAACACCAGAATGACGGCAATAAACTTGCCCACATGGCGTGAGGCCACCCCGGTCATCTGGATCACCCCGTTGTTCTGGGCAAAGGTGGTGAGCGGCAAAGAGCCGAGGGCAGAGGCAATGACCGACACCAACCCATCAGCCAGCACGCCGCCGGAGAGCCGCTTTTGAAACTCTGGCCCCTGAATATCCCGGTGGGAGACCATGGCGGTGGCGGTGATGTCCCCCACCGCCTCCAGCACGCTCAACAGATAGATGGTGCCCGCCAGCATAAAGGCGTGAAAATCGAAGGAGAAACCGTACTTGAACGGGATAGGCACCGTAATAAGTGGCAAGTTCTCAAGGGCGGAAAAATCCACCATGCCGAGCATCAGGGCCACCGCATAGCCCACCAGCAGGCCGATGGCGATCCCGCTCATCCGCAGCAGCGGGCTTCGGCTGCAGTTGAAGGCGACGATGACGCAGAGCACCAAGAGCCCCAGCCCGATGTTCTCGTATTTGCCAAAGGTGCCGCTGCTCATGGCGGAGAAGCCGCCGCCAAAGTCGATGATCCCCACCTTGATAAGGCTCAGGCCAATCATCAGCACCACTACCCCGCTCACGGTCGGGGTGATCACCCGCTTGAGGTAGGGCAGCACGAAGGAGGAGCCCATTACCAAAAAGGCACCGACGAAGGAGACCCCGAGCAGGGTCGAGACGATCAGCTCCTCGTGGATGCCATCTTTTTTCATGGCGCCGCCGAGTGCGATCATCACGGTGACGAAGGAGAAGTTGACCGACTGGATGGAGAGCAGCCCCGAACCGATGGGGCCATAACGGTTCACCTGCAACCAGGTGCCGATACCGGAGGCGATCATCGCCATGGAGACCAGATAGGCGGTGATCTCGGTGGAGAGGCCCAGGGCGCCGCCAACGATCAGCGCCGGGGTTACCATGGGAACAAAAATGGCCAGCAGATGGGTCACTGCACCCATCAGGGTTTGATAAAACGGGGGTTTGTCTTCCAGCTCGTAAATGAGATCCGAGTGCTTGCGTGTTGTTTTAGACATCGTGTTTGTCCCATCACACAGAATGTAGGCGGAGTACTCATTCCGCCGTCAGGCGCTGGGGGCGAGCTGGCGCCCGCCCCTCACCTTTTCTTTTGTTATGCCGACACTTTTTGCTCCAGCTTGCCCAGTTCGCGCAGGATCTGCTCCGGCGTGAAGTGCCACTTGCGCAGCCAGACACCGCAGGCGTCGTGGATGGCGGTGGCGATGGCAGGCGCCGCGCCGTTCACCCCGATCTCCGAGATGGACTTGGCGCCGTAAGGGCCGACCTTGTCATCACTCGGTACCAGGAAGGCCCGAAAATCGCGCGGAATGTCGCCAATCTTGGGCGCGCCATAGCTCTTGAGATCCCGGGTGAGCGGAATGCCCTTGCTGTCATAGCAGATCTCCTCGGTCATGGTGTGGCCGATGGCCCGCATGGTCGCCCCGTAGATCTGGCCGAGGGCCAGCTCCGGGTTGATGGGAGTACCGCAGTCGAGCAGGGCGTAGAACTTGTCGAGGCGGATCTCGCCGGTTCTGACGTTGACCGCCACCTCGGCGAAGTTGGCGCCATACGGGAAGGCGAGCTCAGAGGTGATGTAGCTGGCGGTGCCCACCAGAATGCCGAAGCCGGTACCAGTCTCCGCCTTGTGGGCCAGCTTGGCGAGGCTCACCTCCCCCTGCTTGCCGCGCACGATCCCCGGGTGAACCAGCTCCACATCCTCCACCGGCTCGCCCAGCATGGCGGCGCCGTGGAACAGGATCTTAGCCTTGAGGTTCTCGGCCGCCATCTTGGCCGCATTGCCGGAGAAGCAGGTACCGGACGAGGCGTAGGCCCCCTTGTCGAACAGGGCGTGGTCGGTGTCGCCGGAGATGACATGCACATCGCTGAGCGGGCAACCGAGCACCTCGGCGGTCAGCTTGGCCACCACGGTATCGAGGCCGGTACCGATATCGGCGCCACCGGAGTGGACGATAAAGGTGCCGTCCGATTCCAGTTTAACCATGCAGTTGGCCTGATCGATATCGGGGATCCCCGATTTTTGCATGATGATGGCGACGCCACGACCGATGCGCCAATCCCCGTCGGCGGGTTTGGGGCTGTCCCAGGCAATCAGCTCGCGACCCTGCTTGAGGATGGGCTCAAGAGCACAGCTGGCGGCGTGGGGCACCGAGGTCGGCATCTTGCCCTCGCCGATGGCACCCAGCACCTTGAGGATATCCCCTTCGTGCACCCGGTTGTGCTCCACCATGTCGAGCTGATCGATCCCCAGTTTCTCGGCCAGCTCGGCAATGGCCATGGTCAGGGCGAAGTTGCCCTTGGGCGCGCCATAACCCTGATAGGCGCCGGTCGGGCAGATGTTGCTGTAGTAGGTGTTGACGGTAAAGCGCACGTTGTCGCACGGATAGAGCGGCAGGGAGAGCGCCGGGCCGTTGCTCGGCACCGTCAATGAGTGGTTGCCGTAAGGGCCGGTGTTGGCGCGAAAATCCATGTCGATGGCGGTGATGGTGCCATCTTTTTTGGCCCCCACTTTCACCTTCACCTTGGCCACGTGGCGGGAGGTGTTGCTGATGAACTCCTCTTCACGGGTGTATCGGAAAGTGACGGGACGGCCGGTGACCTTGGTCGCCCAGGCGCACACCTCTTCCAGCAGGATATCCTGCTTGGAGCCAAAACCGCCCCCTACCCGCTCCTTGATCACGTGCACCTGATGTTGCTTGAGGCCGACGATACGCGCCACCTGACGGCGCACGTGCCACGGCACCTGAGTAGAGGCGTGAATGACCAGACGCTCCCCATCCATATAGGTGAAGCAGATGTGCGGCTCGGTCGGGCACTGCTGGGCCTGGGTCGATTCGTAGGTGCGCTCGACAATCTCGTCCGCCTCGGCAAACCCTTTGGCCACATCACCGATCTGGCCATGGACGCTTGCGGCCAGGTTCTCGTGCGGGCGGGAGCCGATGGGGAAGTTGATGATCATGTGCTCGTCGCCGCGACGTACCGAGCAGGCGTTCTGCTGTTCCAGATCCGCAGGCGCACCGGCCATGTAGACAATGGGCTCGTCGTGTACCAGCGGTGCGTTGGGAGCCATCGCCTCATCGATATTCATGACCGCTGGCAGCACCTGATACTCGACCTCGATGAGTTTGAGGGCCGCCAGCGCGACCGCTTCGCTCTCGGCCACCACGGCGGCCACCCGGTCACCTACGTGACGCAGCTTGCGGCCAAACATGCGGCGATCGAGCGGTGACGGCTCGGGCGCACTCTGGCCACCTGGGGTGTAGTAGATATCGGGGCAGTTGAGGTGGGTGATGACATGCACAACGCCCGGCATGGCTTCGGCGCGGCTCACGTCGAGTTTGGTGATCACCGCATGGGGATGGGGGCTGCGCAGCATCTTGATGACCAGCGCATCCTCGGTGACCCGATCCTCCACGTAGCAGGGCTTGGCCTGTACCATCTTGGCGGCGTCCACTTTCGGGCAGCTCTTGCCGATGTGGCGCAGATCGTCGCGAAACTCGGGGGCAATCTGGCACAGGTAATCGGGATCCTTCATCCGTGAACTGGCAAGCTCGACAGCCTGATAGAACTGCTGGTAGCCGCCATCGCGGTGAAACAGGCCAGAGAGCGCGTCGTCGATTTGAGCACGGCTGGGCTCGGGATGACGATCAAGCAGGTCGGTGACAATCAGCGCGGCTGCCGGATCGTTGTAGCCGGACTGCACCACCCCCACATCCACCATCGCCTGCTGCACCAGACTGAGCTGGTTCCAGCTACCCAGCGACTCGGCGGTGCGCACCTCTGATCCATCCAGCTGGGCGGCGATCAGCAGAGAGGCGTTGATCACCTTGCCGTTGAAGAGGATGGCGTCGGAGCCGGCAAAGCCAAAGCCGTCGTCGCTGTTGCGCACCGAGTGCATCCGGCACTGGTTGAACAGCACCCGCTGAGCATTCTCGCCAGCCGGGGTGATGACGGTGCGCAGGGCACCGTTCAGTGTGAAGTTGAGTTCCATCATGCCTGTACCTCCTGCTGCTGGCACTCCACCAGCAGATCCGCCACCACTACCCCGCTGATATAGCGCTTGTAGGTCACGCTGCCGCCGAGATCTTCGCGCGGTGCAACCAGCTCGCTCACGGCCGCCTCCAGCGCGGCGTCGTGCAGATCGCGGCGCTCCACGTCACGCAGGCGCATCGGCTGCGGCGTAACACCAGCAACGGCGACCCGCATCTCACCAAGGGCATCGAGGGCCACGGCGGCGGTCATCACCGCCAGACCATCGGCGTTGCGGCTGATGCGGCGAGTAGCACAACGCAGCGCGGGCTCCGGCAGCACCACCCCCAACACCAGCGCCTTGCGCTGACCCGCCAGATAGGCGTCGATGGGTTGCAGCAGGTTGTTCTCCAGCACCACCACGGCTTCGAGCACCAGCAGTACCGGCAGCAGCGGGGAGTCCTGCTGCTGGCAGGCAATTTCGCCGCCGAGGGTGGCCTGATTGCGCAGATGGCGGGAGTAGACAAACCCCAGCGCGTCGCACAGGGCGGCCGGGGTACGGGGGTCGTCTTTCAAGGCTTGCAGGGTAACGGTAGCGCCGATGTGGAGTTGACCGTGCTGCTGTTCAATCTGGCCAAGCCCGAGCTTGTCCAGCGAGATGGCGACCTTCTTGTCGGTGCGGGTCGGGGCGGCGTTGAGCTTGCTGCCGCCCCCCATGTAGACGGCGTCGTTGCCGAAGCGGGCCTTGAGTTCCAAAGCCTGACCCAGTTGCTCGGGTCGGAAGAATTGCTCAATCATGTGTCGTCCTTACTCTTGCTGCCCGCCGCCGGGAAAATCCACAGGGCGGGCAATCCGGTCCAAAAGTGCAGAGGGTGGCCTTAGGCCAGCTGATCCATCCGTTGCCACAGGCGGCTCGCCACCTTGCTGGCCTGCTGATAAATAGGCTCGACGTCAAAGGCGAACTCGCGATCCTGATAGACCATGCGCCCCTCTACCATCACGCTGTTGACCGAGGATGAGCCCATACCGAAGGCGAGATGGCCGCCGAGGTTGCGCGGCGCCAGCGGGGTCGGTGCGGCGTAATCGCAGATGGTGAGATCGGCCTTGTAACCCGGCTCCAGCCGGCCAAATTTGGCGCCGAAGTTGCGCTCCAGCAGGGCGTTGCCGTTCCACAGGAACCGGGCAAAGCTGTCGGGCCAGAGCGCGCCACCGGCATCCTTGTGCTTGAAGTAGGCGAACTTGAGCTCTTCGAGCATGTCGGAGCCGATACCATCGGTACCGAGCGCCAGATTGCGATACTCCGGCAGGTGCATGTTGTAGCCCACGTGGTTATTCATGTTGGAGCGGGCGTTATGTACCAGGAAGGCATCGCGGCTGTTGAGCAGCTCGATGTCAGCCGGGCTCAGGTAGATGCCGTGGGCGATCAGGGTCTTGCTGTCGATAAGGCCAAACTCGTCCAGCCGGGCGATAGGCTCCTTGCCATAGTGGTGGTGACCGTGGGCCATGTCGTAGCGGTCTTCCGCCACATGGATATGCAGACCGCGACCGGTGACCTGCACCGCTTCGCGCAGCATGGCGAGCCCTTCATTCGGTACCGTAAAGGGGGCGTGGGCGCCGATGTGCGCCTCCACCAGATAGGGTTCGTTCCCCTTGGCCTTGGCCGCATCGATCTGTTGGGCGAACAGGATGTTCTCCTCTACCCCGGCCTGCAGCTCGGCGAGACCGCCGTTGCGATCCGTGGTTTCGAAGCAGGTCATGCCGCGCAGGCCCGCCTCCATAAACCCTTTGCGCAGCACATTCAGAGAGCCCTTGATGAAGTTGGGCGAAGCGTGGTGGTCGATCACCGCACTGCAGCCGCTCTTGATCGCTTCCAGCGAGCAGATGAGGCCGCTGTAGTAGAGGGACTCTTCATCGAGCGCCCGATCGAGCCGCCACCAGAGGTTTTTCAGGGTGGAGATAAAATCCGGGCAGGGGGCGATATTGGCCATGATCCCCCGCGACAGGCCGGAGTAGAAGTGGTTGTGGGCACAGACGATGCCCGGCATCACCAGCTTGCCGCCCATCTCCCGATAGTTGGCCTCCGGGGAGAGGGCCCGCAGATTGGGCCCCACCGCTTTGATAAGGGTGCCTTCGATGGCGATATCCACCCCTTCCAGCACCCGGGTCGGCTCCAGCTGGACGGCGGTGACGTTCTTCAGAATAAACATGGTGTGCTCCTTCGCTTATTCGTTGTTCGTTCAGGCCTCGACGGCCCCCAGCAGGTAGTGGTGATGAGCGTGGACATGGCTAATGATCCGGCACATGTCGCCAAGGGCTGCTGGCGCATCCTTGATCCGGCTCTGGGCGTCTATGGTCAGGCGATAGGTCTCGCCACCCTGACGCACCCGCAGCTCACCGCCATCCGCCAGATAGAAACCGGGGTTGCGGCTGTTGTCGAAGTCCTCGGGCAGGCTGAAGATGGTGACCTTGTCCTGATAGGGCTTGCCCTGCCACGGGCAGAACTGGGCGCAGTTGCCGCACTCGTTGCAGTAGGCATCCAGGTGCAGGGTCTGGAACTGATCCTTGAAGCCCGGCACCGCGATGGCGACGTTGGCCCGGTTGGGGCAGACATCCACGCACTTGCTGCAGAGGTAGTTGCACTCGAGGCAGCGGTGCGCCTCTTGCGCCACGAAGGCATCGCGCTCGTTTTTGTCGACCAGGGTGACGGCGATGCTCCCCTTGCGGCGATAGATCTCATCCTTGCCCGATGGCTGGATGGTCACTTCGCTCTGCTGGCTGGCGATATGCTCGCGAGAGAGCACCAGATCCGCGGCACGGCGGGCACCACCGATGGCACCGACGATGGAGGACGGACCGCTCTGCACGTCACCGATGAGGAAGACGTTGCGACGGCTGGTTTCGCCGGTCTGGCCATCCACCTCGGGCCAGCCATCGCTGCCAAGGGGAATGCCCATCGCTTTCAATACTTCGCAATCAGGCTGCTCGCCGATGGCGGTGATCAGCGAATCCATCTGCATCACTTCGGTCTGCTCGGTGGGCACCGGACGGCGGCGGCCCTGCTCGTCAGGATCCCCCAGCGCCATCATCCGCACGACAAGCTTGCCATCTTTGTCAAAGCGCTCCGGGTTGGTGAGGAAGCAGAAACGCACCCCATCTTCTACCGCTTCCAGAACCTCCTCGCGATAGGCGGGCATCTCTTTTTCGCTGCGACGGTAGATCACGGTCACATCGCTGACACCGGGCACCTTGAGGGCGGCACGGGCACAGTCCATGGCAGTGTTGCCGGCACCGATCACCGCCACATGGCGGCCGAGCGGCAGCGGCTTGCCCTGATTGAAGCTGCGCAGGAAATTGAAGGACTTGTAGACCCGATCATGACCCCCTTCGAGACGCATGCCGCCATTCTTGTCGGCGCCGATGCCGACGAAGACATAGGTAAAGCCCTGGGCGTGCAGCTTGTCGACGGTGAGCGTCGGATCGCAACCAAACTCGAACTTGACCCCGTGAGCGGCGACAAAGTCGATGTCGTGCTGGATCAGTTCAGCCGGGATGCGGAACTCGGGGATGATGTGTTTGACCACGCCACCGGCATCCGCTTCGCGCTCGAACACGGTGACCGGATGACCGGCACGAGCCAGGAAGTAACCGGCGGAGAGACCGGCCGGGCCGGCGCCAATGACCGCAACCGGATGCTTGTCACCACTGCCTGCCGGTTTGTGCCAGCGGGCCTTGTACCCTTCCCAGCCCAACTCGAGGGCCACTTTTTTCAGCTCGCGGATATTGAGCGCGCTGTCGTAATCGAGACGGGTGCAGTTGTACTGGCACTGGTGATCGCAGATATGGCCGGTGATGGCGGGCAAGGCGTTGCGCTGATAAATCAGCTCAAGAGCTGCCACATACTCCCCCTCGCCCATCAGGCGAATGTACTCGGGGATATCCTGATGCACGGCGCAGGCGGTGACGCAGGGCGCTACGTAGCAGTCGGTCAGCGGCAGGCCGCCACCCACTTCGATGCGATCGTCGGACTTCCACTCCTTCTGGGTGTAATCCATGGTGAGGGCCTTGGCGGCAAGCGCTTCCAGCTTCGCCACATCCACCTGACTCATGGCCCAGCTATCGGAGGCATCGATCTCTTTGAGGCACTCGATCTGGCGCAGGTAGCCACCCGGTTTCAGCAGGTCGGTGGCCATGGTGATGGGACGAATACCGGTCTCGAAGATCGCGGCGATGTTGAACTTGCTGGCGCCACCCGAGTAGGAGATGGGCAGCTTGCCATCGAAGGCGCGAGACAGCACGGCCGCCACGTTGATGGAGAGCGGGAACAGCGCACGGCCGGACATATACATCTCATCCCCCGGCAGCGCCCCCTTGCGGTTGATGGTGCCAAGGGTATTGGTGAGCTTGACCCCGAAGGTGAGCCCCTTCTCGGCCCCCAGCGCCATCAAGCGAGTCAGCATGGCTTTGGCCTGATCCAGCTTGAGGTCGTGATCGAACGACTCTTCGCTCAGACCAATGTAATCAAAGCCGCAGGTATCGAGGATCTCGCGCACCCGCGGGTAGCCCAGCAGGGTCGGGTTCAGTTTGACGAAGGTGTTGAGTCCCTTCTCTTCCAGCATGTAGCGGCAGATGGCCTCAATTTCGTTCGGCGGGCAGCCGTGCATGGTGGAGAGGGTGACACCGTGCACCAGATTGGCCGGGATGCGATCCACCAGCTGTTGCAGGCGATCGCGCCGCGCCCCCAGCCCCAGCTCGGCAATAAACTGCTCGTCGGCCACCAGCTCGCGCAGCACCTGCTGGTACTCGGCAAATTTCGGACTTTGGCTTGCATCCATCAGGCTGTGGATAAACTGCTGCATCGGTGGCTGTTTGATGCCATCGAGGTTGTAACCCACGCTCATGTTGAAGATGAAGGACTTGGCCTCCCCTTCAAGACGCGGGTCAAACACCTCCTCCAGCAGGTAGAGGGCAAACCAGGCTTTAAGATACTCGTCAAATGCCTTGGGCAGGGTGAACTCGGTAGACCACTCGGTATTGAAGCACTCATCCTCGGCATCGATACAGGGCTTTTCCAGTTCGAGACGGTCCAGGATCTGCACCGTCTTGAGCTCGATAAAGCGCCCGCCGGTCAGCCAGGAGGTGACGATATTCTGGGCCAACTGGGTATGGGGGCCGGCTGCCGGGCCAATGGGGGTCTCGCAGGTTTCACCGAACACCTTGATCTTGCGCTCGTCCTGCTTGCGATAGAATTGCGCGGCGGGAATACCGAAAATGCTCTGACTCTCTTTATATTCCGCAAAAATACGGGTCAGCAGGTTCTTGAACGGAACGGGTCGCATAATATCGCCCATGGCTATCTCCTTGCAGCTGTTCTGCCCATTGGCAGCTTGAATAAATGGGGTATCCCGCACGGGTGTTCCCCCTTGGCAAGGAGAAGAGCAACAATCAGGCCACTACAGTTACAAAACGAGTTACAAAACTATTTTTTAGGGTGAAAGCGTGAGGCAGCTCCAATTAATGGAGAGAATTTACGATGCCACCATTATGGGTATTGCGAGTAGTTATCAATCACTCTGGAATTTACTTAATGAGCAGTTCAAAAAGAACTCGCCCTATCAGATCAAGTGCGAGAAATATCACTTTGATACGCCATTTATCTCCCCGTTATCTTTTTAAACTGGGTTATTTCGTGGGCTCGCTCTCATTTTCAAGAATGCCACCCAGCAGCGCCTGATAGCGCTCCGGGGTATCCACATCAAACAGGATGGCGGGGCTGTCAACTGGCACCATACGGTGTGGATGCCCTTGCAACCAGCGGCGCACCGAACCTTGTGCCGGCGCGGTAGCCAGCTCCCTTGCGATGGATTTTGGCAGCAACACCGGATGACCCGCCTCCCCCTGCCAGGTGGGAAAGAGTGTCTCACAGCCCCGTGTCTGCCAGAGCTGTTGATAGACATCGCGCGGGATACAGGGGAGATCCCCGTGGCTGATAAAGAGGTAGTCAGCGTCACTGGCCGCCAGGGCGCAGCGGATGGAGCTGCCCAGCCCCTGCCGATAGTCGGGATTGTGGACGACAACAATATCCGGCCGTGATCCGTAGCGGGCTTGAAGCTCCTCGCCACGATGGCCCACCACCAGAATAACCCGCTGACAAAAAGCCAGGGCATTTTTGAGACTTGCATCAAGCATTGTCCCCTGGCAATAAGGTAGCATCATTTTCCAGGTACCCATTCGGGAAGATAAACCCGCCGCCGTTATTATACAGTCACACTGCACTTGTTCCTGGCAACGTTGTTTTCCACTCCCTTCGATATTTATTTTGGTCGTCATTATGTCGCTACCACACGTTGTTGCTGTCGCATTTCCAGATATAGATCCGCTATTAAACCCGCTCACCAAAAATATTGATAGCCATACCACCTTAATTAGCCTCTGCGGGGCCGGTGGAAAAACCAGCACACTGTTCTGGCTGGCGGAATATTTTTATAAGCAGGGTAAAAGGGTGCTAATTACCACCACCACTCGGATGTTTCTGCCTGCCCCGTCACACTATCGGGAATTGATTATCGAGACGGATCCCGTTCGTCAACTTACCCGTTGTCAGGCGCTACCGGATGAACCGACCCTGGTTGCCCTGTTCAGCCATATCGATCAGGCCAGCGGCAAGGTGGCGGGTCCTACGCCCCAGCAGATTGATCTCATCAAGGGGCAGCAGCGCTTCGATCTCATCCTGGTCGAAGCGGATGGCGCCCATCACAAGTTATTGAAAGTGCCCGCTTTGCACGAACCTTGCATTCCGCACCAGAGTGACTGGGTGATCGCCCTGCTGGGCGGCGCCATGGTGGGAGCCAATGCCGAACCGGCGCAGATCCACCGCTGGGCTGAATTGCAGGCCCTGTGCGGGATAGAGGCCGGTGACCCCCTCGACTGGGCCCTGTTTCACCAGCTGCTCTCCCACCCCGAGGGGCTGTTCAAGGGCACCCCGGCCAGAGCGCGCCGGATCTGGTTTATCAATGGGGATTATCAAAATGAGGCGTCGTGGCTGGCGGAATTGATAAAGCTGCAGAGCCGCCACCCCGAGATCCACGCCATCTGGCAGGGGGCCGTGCGCGAATCCCCCCCCATCCGTCACCTGATCTGCATAGCTCCGCACGGGGAGGCGCTTTAGCCTCACCCCTGACGTTTTAAGGATGAAAAGAGGTACCTTATGAATCTGTTTGCACACGCAGCCCGACTGGAACAGGAGAACACGCCATTTGCCATGGCCCAGATCATCGAGAGCCGTGGCTCCACCCCCCGCCATCAGGCCCAGATGCTGGTGATGGCCGATGGCCAGATCCTCGGCACCATCGGCGGCGGCATGATCGAGCGGCTGGTGATCGAAGAGGCCGTGGCGGCCATTGCCGAGCGCAAGCCGCGCATCTTCCACGGCCGGATGGCCCGCAACGGTGAGCATGCGGTCGGGTCGGACTGTGGTGGCGCCATGTCGGTCTATATCGATATCTACGGTCTGCGCCCCCGTCTGGTATTGATCGGCGCCGGTCACGTCAACCGGGCGCTGGCCCATGCAGCCGCGCCACTGGGTTTTGATATCCATGTTGGCGACTGTTTTGAAGGGAGCCTCAATCCCGATCACTTCCCCGTCGGCACTCACCTCAAACAGGCTGATACCATCAGCGCAGTGATCGACGCACTGGCCATCGAGCCCGCCAACTTCGTCATCATCGCCACCAATCATCAGGACAAGGAGGCGCTGGAGCGGCTGATAAGCCGTCCCCTCGCCTATCTGGGGCTGCTCGCTAGCAAGCGCAAGGTACAGACCTTCACCCAGGCGCTGCGCCAGCAAGGGGTGAGCCAGGAACAGTTGCAGCGGCTGCACGCCCCCATCGGTTACAACATAGGAGCCGAAACCCCGGAAGAGATCGCCATCAGCATCCTCGCCGAACTGCTGCAAGTGAAAAACGGCAAATCGGGTGGGCTAATGCAGGACGATGTGCGCCTCAAGCGGGATCAACTGGTGGTGATGCGCGGCTCCGGCGATATCGCTACTGGCGTGGCGCTGCGCCTGCACAATGCGGGTTTCAAGGTGGTGATGCTGGATCTCGACAAGCCCACGGTGATCCGCCGCACCGTCGCCTTCGCTCAAGGGATGTTTGATGGTGAAACCTGCGTCGAAGGGGTGCGCGCCAAGCGGGTCGAGAGCGTCGAGCAGGCGTTCGAGCAGCTGGATCGGGGCATCATTCCGCTACTGGTTGACCCCGACTGCGCCACCCTCACCGAGCTCAAGCCCCGCTATCTGGTGGATGCCATCCTCGCCAAGCAGAACCTCGGCACCCACAAGGAGATGGCCCCCATCACGGTCGCCCTCGGCCCGGGATTTGAGGCGGGACGCGACTGCGATGCGGTGATCGAAACCAACCGCGGTCACCATCTGGGCCGGGTCATCTATCAGGGCCCCGCCCAGCCCAATACCGGCATTCCCGGGGTGATCGAGGGGCACTCCGCACGCCGGGTGGTGCGCGCCCCCGTCGCCGGAGTGATGAAGAGCCTGATCAAGCTCGGTGATCTGGTGCAGGAGGGGGATGTAATCGCCCATGTGGGTGACGCCCCTATTATCGCGCCGCTCTCCGGCATGGTGCGGGGGCTGCTCAGCGATGGCATCGAGGTCACTGTCGGCTTCAAGATCGGTGACATCGACCCCAGAGGCGAGCGGGCCGACGCCACTACGGTATCCGACAAGGCCCGCGCCATCGGCGGCGCCGTGCTGGAGGCCATGATGCATCTGGCCCAGCGTAGATAAGGCTGTGTGCCAACACAAAGGGCCCGCCATCATGGCGGGCCCTTTTTATTTCGTTGCCGACAATCGACTCAGCCGTGCTTGATGCGAGTCTCCCCCGCCACCGACACCACAGAGCGCTTGCCCTTGCGGCTGATGACGATAAGCGCCAGCACGATAAGGGCGATGCCGCTCCCCTCCACCGGCCCCGGATTTTCACCAAGCAGCCACCATGAGAGCAGCACGCCGCTCACCGGCACCGCCAGGGTACTGAGGCTGGCGATCCCGGCAGGCAGCTTTTTCAGCACGAACAGCCAGAGGCTCCAGGCCAGTGCCGTGGCGAAGATGGCGCTGTAGGCGAGCGCGCCAAACACATAGGGCTGCCAGTCGATGGGTCGCTCCGGCACCAGCGCCGCCACCACGGCCATCACCATGGTGGCGTAGATCATCTGCCAAGTGGTGAGGGACATCAGATCCACCGCGGGATGGCGGGCATACATCCGCTTGGCGATGATGGCGCTGATCCCCCAGCAGATGCCGGAAGCAATCCCCAGCAGCGCACTCTTCATGGAATCCAGATGCAACTGCCAGGGCTCGATCACCAGCAGCAGGCCGCAGGCCGCTACCCCGACCGCCAGATAGTGGAGCTTGCGCATCCTCTCGCCGAGAAAGAGCGCTGCGAAGATCACCACCCAGAACGGCATGGTGTAGCTCAGAATAGCCACCTTGCCCGCCCCACCGCTGATCAGGGCCCACTGGGCCAACCCCACCATGCCGCAGGTCTGGAACAGGGCGATGGCGAGGGTATAGCGAAACGGGGTGGGTTTGAGATAACGGCGCCCGCGCAGGGCCAATACCAGCAGCAGAACCAGAGATCCGCACAAGCAGCGCAGGGCGGTGAACTCGAAGGCCCCCGCGTAGAGCATCACCTGCTTCATCACGATCCAGCTGTAACTCCAGATGGCGGTGAGCAGGATCAATCCCACCAGCGCCGCCATATTGATCTTTCCGCTCATTTGCTTGTTACTCACCTCTTGTCACTCATTGCGCCGGTTCAACTCTCGGCGTCTTGCCCGCGCTTGAAGGCGGCCATCTTACGCCTCACATCCTCTGCTGACCATGGCCGCCCCGAAATGAACAAGGGGGCCGACGGCCCCCACAATCACACTCAACCCGAGCTGGAACGTCTAGCGGCTGATAAGGGTTCCCGTCTTGCCGGCAATGCCATCGGCGGCCTTCTCCAGCAAGGTGATCAGGGATTTGCGCCCCGGCAGGGATGTGGCAAACGAGAGCGCCGCCTCCACCTTGGGCAGCATGGAACCCTTGGCAAACTGCCCCTGTGCAATAAGGCTGTTGGCATCGGCCACGCTCAGCTGATCGAGCCACTGCACATCGGGCTTGCCGAAGTTGATGGCGACCTTCTCTACCGCGGTAAGGATGATCAGCATGTCGGCGTCGATAAGCTCCGCCAGCTTGGCACTGGCCCAATCCTTGTCGATCACCGCGCTGGCACCGCGCAGGTGATTGCCCTCGCGCAGCACCGGAATGCCGCCGCCCCCGACGGTGATCACCACCTGACCGGCGGCCAGCATGGCAGAGACGGTCTCTTTCTCGATGATATCAACCGGTTTGGGGGATGCGACCACCCGGCGATAGCCACGGCCGGCATCCTCTTTAAGCCGCTCGCCCTTGGCCATCAATGCCTCGGCCTCCTCCTTGCTGAAGAAACCGCCGATGGGTTTGCTCGGGTCGAGGAAGGCAGGATCGTTTTTATCCACCTCCACCTGGGTCACCAAAGTGGCAACCGGCTTGTGGATGCCGCGTTCAAGCAGTGCCTCGCGCAGGGCGTTTTGCAGGTCATAACCGATATAACCCTGACTCAGGGCCACGCAGACCGACATGGGCAGATGGGGCGCCTTGGGATCGTGGCGGGCCGCCACCTCGAACGCCTGCTGGATCATCCCTACCTGCGGGCCGTTGCCGTGGGTCACCACCACCTCATGCCCCTGGGCGATCAGGTCGGCAATGGTGCCCGCCGTGCTCTGCACCGCCTTCATCTGCTCGGGCAGGTTGTTGCCCAGCGCATTGCCACCAAGGGCCAGTACGATTCTCTGTTTCATTTTGTTATCTCCAGTGATGGGACAAGCCGGCGCAATACCGGCCCACCTTTCGTTGTTCACATAAGCTTGCTGCTCTGCCTGTTTCGAACGGATTGTCAGCCTGCAACCGCGGGGCAAGGCGAGTGCAGATCCGGCGCCAAGGCCGGATCAAAGGGCGCTCTGGCCAGAAAGCGGCCATGACCACGCCGCCCCAGAAACTCGCCATCGCGGGCGACTATCTCGCCACGGCTCAGGGTCATTCTGATCCGGCCGGGGCAATGCATCCCCTCGTAGGGGCTGTAGTCGCCGTTGTCGTGCAACTGTTGATGGGAAATCAGGGTGTCACCACGGGGATCCATGATCACCAGATCGGCGTCAGACCCCGGTTGCAGGTTGCCTTTGCGCGGCCAGAGGCCAAACAGGCGCGCCGGGTTGGTGCTGGTGAGAGCTACAAAGCGTGATGGCGAGATGCGCCCGCCCAATACCCCGTGGGCAAACAGCAGCAGCATCCGGTTTTCGACCCCGGGCAAGCCGTTGGGGCAGCGGCTGAAATCGCCGCCCGAGAGGGTCATGCGCTGGGCGTGGGAGAAGTTGCAGTGATCGGTCGCGACGGTGTCGATATCGCCAGCTGCGATGCCGACCCACAGCTTGTCCTGCTCGCGGCGCGAGCGCAGCGGGGGGCTCAGCAGATAGTCGACCCCGTTCTCCTTGTAATAAGACTGCTCATCGAGCAACAGATATTGCGGGCAGGTCTCCACCCAGACCGGTTGCCCCTGACGGCGCGCCAGTTTCAGATACTCCAGCCCCAAGCCGTTGGAGAGGTGGACAATATAGAGTGGCGCATTGCCCGCGAGCCCCGCCAGATTGATCATCCGGGCGATGGCCTCCGCCTCGCACTCCAGCGGGCGGCTTTGCGGGTGATACCAGGGTTCATGGTGACCGGCGACCAATAGGGCCGCGCGGCGCGCCGCGATGGCGGCATCGTTCTCGGGATGGACGGTGGCAAGCGCCCCCACCTCCTTGAGGCGGGCCAGGGCGCGCAGCACGTCGTGATCCCCCAACTTGTACTGGTAGGTGAGATAGAGCTTGAAGCTGCTGATCCCCTCCTCCTGCACCATGGCGGCCATCTCGTGGAGGATAGCGTCATCCACATGCTGGACAACGCCGTGAAAGCCGTAATCGACCACCGCCTGATCGGCGGCATAGTCGTGATAGCGGGCCAGCTGGTGATGCAGATTGCACCCCGCCGGGCCAAATCCCATGTGATCAACGATGGTGGTGGTGCCACCACAGGCGGCAGCACGGGTACCGCTGAAAAAGTCATCGCAACTGCGGGCAATGCCTACGTCGATGTTGAAGTGGGTATGGACGTCGATGCCACCAGGCATCACATAACAGCCGCTGGCATCGATCACGTCGGTCTCGCCATCGGGCTGGATAGCGGCGGCCCGCGCGCGGATCACCCCGTTATCGATCAGCAGATCCTGACGATATTCACCCTGCGCATCGACCAGCACACCGTTTTTGATCAGCCGTTTCATCCCCACCACCTCGAACATCACTTTAAACAGCAAAGCCCCGCCTCAATGGAGACGGGGCACTTGCAACAGCCGGGCGGCGATGGCAGCCACCACCCGGCAGACCCCTTACTTGTCCAGCTCGGCCAGATAGAGCATGGGGATCACGGCGTACATGGCGGCGCACTTGACCAGATGCTCTTTCCAGGTCTTCTCGTTCGGGGCGTGGGCCTCCGGCTCTTTACCCGGGCCAAAACCGATGACCGGAATACCGTGGCGACCCATGATGGAGACCCCGTTGGTCGAGAAGGTCCACTTGTCCACCACCGGCTCCTTGTTGAACAGCTCGCGATAAGCCTTGGAGAGGGTTTTGACGGTGATGTGATCCTCTTCCACCTTCCAGGTCGGGAAGTAGCACTCGGTCGGGTAGACCAGACCGGTGTAGGCCGGACGATCGTACTGGTACATGGAGACTTCAGCACCGGCGGCTTTTACCGCAGGCAGGGCGCGGATCTCGTCGAGCGCCCCTTGCCAGGTCTCACCCCAGGTGAGACGGCGGTCGATGGAGACGGCGCAGCTGTCCGCCACGGCGCAGCGGCTTGGCGAAGTGAAGAAGATCTCGGAGACGGTCAGGGTCCCCTTGCCGAGGAAGTCGTCATTGCCGAGGTTGTGGCTCAGCTCCTGCAGCTCGCCAAGGATGGGACCCATCTTGAAGATGGCGTTGTCACCGCGCTCCGGTGCGGAGCCGTGGCAGCTGACCCCCTGCACATCGATGCGGATCTCCATGCGGCCACGCTGGCCACGGTAGATCTGGCAGTCGGTGGGTTCGGTACTGACCACGAACTCGGGGCGGATCTTGCTCTGCTCGATGATGTACTGCCAGCAGAGGCCATCGCAATCCTCCTCCTGCACGGTACCGGTCACCAGCAGGGTGTACTGATCTTCCAGCCCCAGATCCTTGATGATCTTGCCCGCATAGACCATGGAGGCCATGCCCCCTTCCTGATCGGATGCGCCGCGACCACCGATGATCTCGTGATCTTCCATCCCCTCATAGGGGTCAAACTTCCAGTTGGCCATGTTGCCGACGCCCACGGTATCGATGTGGGCATCCATGGCGATCAAGTGCGGGCCGTGGCCGATATAGCCCAGCACGTTGCCCATGGGGTCGATCTCGACCTTGTCAAAGCCAACCTTCTCCATCTCCTGCTTGATGCGCAGCACGACGCGCTCTTCATCGCAGCTCTCGCTCGGGATGGCGATCATGTCACGCAGGAACTGACTCATCTCGGCCTTGTACTGGTAGGCCTTCTCCAACACCATTTCAAACGGAATTTGCTTGCTCATTGTGATTCTCCATAACAACTGAGAGTGCGCGGCCTGTTCATCGGCAGCGCCCTGTGCCCGTTACCGCGCCCCGTTGACGAGGCGCGATCAATGCTTCAATTCGTGTCTCTGCTCTGGCGGGAGAGTTAGTCGCAGGCAGGATGCTTGCCTTCCCACACCACTTCCCGGTAATGCTTCACATCGGTGTCCCCTTCGGTGTTGATGATGAGTACGACCGAGTTGCTATCCAGCCCCAGACGTTCCATCAGCGCCGCGCGATCCGGGTGGTGACGCACTGCCGCCAGCACGCCGGTACCGACCGAGCCGGATTCGCCGGAGATGATTCGGGGGTCATTGCCAAGGGGGTTGCCCAGCACCCGCATGCCCAAGGCCGACACCTTGTCGTGGCAGGAGATGAACTGGGTGGTGCAGCTTCTGAGCAGCGGCCAGCCGAGCGGATTGGGTTCACCGCAGGCAAGACCGGCCATGATGGTGCGCATGTCGCCCCCCACGTTGACCATCTCCCCCGCCACGCCGGAGCGGTAGATGCAGTCGGCCTGATCCGGCTCGACCACGATACTGTGCAGGTTTTTCGCCCCGAAGCAGTCCACCAGATAACCGAGCACCCCGCCCGCCAGCGCCCCGACCCCGGCCTGCAGCAGCACGTGGGTCGGCTGCTTGATGCCCATGGCCTGCATCTGCTCGACCGCTTCGTCGGCCAGGGTGGAGTAACCCTGCATGATCCAGGTCGGGATCTTGGTGTACCCCTCCCAGGCGGTGTCCTGCACTATGTGCCAGCCGCGCTCTTCGGCCATCTTCATGGTCAGGCGCACGGTATCGTCATAGTTCATGTCGGTGACGATGCACTCGGCACCGAGATTGAGAATGTGGTCAACCCGCTCCTGGGCCGAGCCCTTGGGCATGTAGACCACCGCATGCTGGCCCACCTGCTTGGCGGCCCAGGCAACGCCGCGACCGTGGTTGCCATCTGTGGTGGTGGCGAAGGTCATCGGCTCCTTGATGGTGCGTTTGATGAGATCGAAGGAGAAATCCTCGATGGCCACCCCATATTTTTCACAGAGCAGGTTGGCGATGGCATAAACGCCACCCAGCATTTTGAAGGCATTGAGGCCAAAGCGCTTTGACTCGTTCTTGACCAATATATTTTTCACCCCGATATAGGCGGCCAGAGCTTTCAGGTCGCACAATGGGGTCGGTTCATAACCGGCCAGTTTTTTATGAAAAGCGCGAGCCTTTTGTGCTTCGGCGCGAGAAAACAGCGGAGATGGCTCGGCGGTAAAAAAGCGGTTATCGGCAATATCCATCTTCAAAGAAAATTGGGACATGCTTACCTCACTAGGCGTTACCTGACAAAGAGCTGCCTCGCCGGGAGATCCGTTATTCAGATACCACGGGGAGAAAACTCGAAATAATGGATTCGACAGCGTGGGCAGGATGAATATTCACCCTGCCCTTCTGCTATTTATTTCACCCGCTTTTGCGCCTCTTTAATCAGATTTTCCAGGGTTTCTGCCGGGGCGGAGAATTTACGGGCCATGATCATGGCGGCGATAATATAGGGCTTCCAGCTCGCCTCTTTGTAAGTGGCGATACGGTATTTCTCGAATACCCCTTCGGTTACTTCGCCCTCTTTGCAGGAAACGCCGGAAATATCGGCCGGCAGGCAGTGCATATAGAGCGCTTCGCCCCCCTTGGTGAGCTTCATCATCTCCTCGGTGCAGTGCCAATCCTTGTGCTTGGCGTTCTGCTCAAGGCAGTGTTTCTCCAGCTCCTTGAGGCCGGCGTGGTCATTGGCACGCAGCAACTCGGTGCGCTGCTCCATCACCTTGTAGGGGGCCCAGGACTTGGGATAGACGATATCGGCATCCTTGAACGCCTCTTCCATGGAGGTGACCTGACGGAAGCTGCCGCCGGAGGCCTTGGCATTCTCTTTGGCCACTTCGATCACGTCCGGGATCAGGTCATACCCTTCCGGATGGGCCAGGGTCACGTCCATACCGAAACGGGTCATCAGGCCGATGATGCCCTGCGGCACGGAGAGCGGCTTGCCGTAGCTGGGGGAGTAAGCCCAGGTCATGGCAATCTTCTTGCCCTTGAGGCTCTCCAGACTGCCGAAGTGCTCCTGCAACCAGGCGAGATCAGCCATGGACTGGGTCGGGTGATCAATGTCACACTGCAGGTTGACCAGCGCCGGACGCTGGGGCAGCACCCCCTTCTCGAACCCTTCATCAAGCGCAGCTCCCACTTCGCGCATATAGGCGTTGCCGGCACCGAGGAACATGTCGTCACGGATCCCGATGGCATCGGCGCAGAAGGAGATCATGTTGGCCGTTTCACGGACGGTCTCGCCATGGGCGATCTGGGATTTGCCCTCGTCCAGATCCTGCTGGGCCAGACCGAGCAGGTTCAGCGCAGAGGCGTAAGAGAAGCGGGTTCGGGTGGAGTTATCGCGGAAAACCGAGATACCGAGCCCGCTGTTAAACAGTTTGGTGCAGATATTTTCGGCGCGCAGGGTCTTGAGGGATTCGGCCAGTTTCAATACCAGCTCCAGCTCCTGAGGGGTTTGCTCCCAGGTCAGCAGAAAATCTTTTTCATGCAGGTTGGATTTGAGTGCTCTGATCTCTTTGATTAATTCGTTAACTGCTTTCATCGTTCGCCCCAATCATTGGATGAGATATGGATAGCTCCCCTTTCACTCACGATGTCACCAGCATCCCGGTTGTGGGTGAGCGCGTCGGTTAGCGTCGATATGAGGCAATCAATAACCGTGCCAAACCAATAAAATGCAGGAAGATATTAATAAATGACGAAAGTGTGTGATGCCACCCACAAAATCAGTGGCTATTTCAGCGGTTTATTCCATAAAAGGATGGATAGGGTGGCCAAGCGATAAAATAGCCGGGTGATAATAATCAGAGGCGATATCTCGGCATCGGTGAGAATTATCATCAAAGGTCAGTTTCAGGGGCTGAAATGATATCAGCTGGGCTGTCGTTATCATTATGATAATGCCCGCAACACCTTTTCTCTTGGAAGGATCTCTCCAGCGTTGACACTGCAGCTATCTCGTCTCCCCTTCGCTCCCCGCCCGTATCACCTCTCGCCTTATCTTCCGGCCACATCGCTGGGCGCGGTTGGCCCAAGGTGCTAACGTGAATACGCCAGCTGCGCATCTGTCTCGGATGCTCAGAAGAGGCCGACGTTCACGACCGCAACTGCGCGGGTGAACCTGCATGACTTACATCTTTGAGGGATTATCTATGTCCAGGAATGCTGCTCTGCTCATCACCCTGACCCTGCTCGGTATCACCCCTGCCCACGCCATCAGTGCCAAATATGCCGAGCAACTGGAGCGATCCGGCTGCACCCAGGTCACCGAGGCGCAGGGCTGTGACATTCACAAAACCAAAGCGGAAAATGCCAAGGCGGGATTTGGCACGGCAGCCCCGGCCGCGGAGGGCGGTCTGAATCTGAGCTATGAGCAGAAGCTGGAGCGCTCGGGTTGCACTCAGGTGAGCGAGCTCAATGGCTGCGATATCAACAAAACCAAGGCTGAGAACGCGGCTGCCGGTGTTGGCAATGCTCCGGCCGCGGCAACCAGCGGCAGCCCCTATGCGGGCAACTGGATCGCCACCTTCCCCCAAACCGGCGCCACCGTGGCCAATATCCGCATCGATGGCAAGGATCAGGTGTGGGTCAACGACAAGAAGGTCAATGCCAAGAAATCCGATGGCGCGCTGGTGTTCAAGGATGGCATGGTCATCTACACCATTCAGGGTGATCGCCGCATCAGGGGTGAAGATGGCTGGGTCGATAATGATGCCGGCACCAAGGGGCCCATCAACGCCAAGTAAGCAGCTGACCACGAAATGACGGGGAGCGCGGGCACCCCGTTTCACCCCTGATGGCCCATCGCGTCCAATGACCAGCTCCGCCAGTGAGGGGCCAGAATCAATACCTCCTGCTCCAGCCAAGTCCCGTCTGTGATCAGTTTATCGAGCCAGGGAACGCCTGCCAGCGTGCCATGACCATCAACCTGATCAGCTTGCGTCGTCACACGCCAGGGCACCTTGCCACTGTCCGTCGCAAAGGTGCGTACCGGACGGGCATAGTGATCCAGATAAGGTTGCAGCTCACAGGGAAGCCAGAACATGGCCGGTCGATTTAGCTCGCGCGCCAGCTCGATGGCAATATCGATACCCCGTTGATCGAGATCGCCGAAATGGGCCCACTGCACGCCCGCAGGCAGCAGCGGGATCAGCTGCTTGGCCAGGGTGGTATTGCGACCGGGGGCAAAAAGCAGCAGTTGCCCGGGTTGCAGCGGGTAGTCGACGAAGGCCCCCTTGTTCTCCACCGTAATGACAAGCTCCCCTTGCCAGCCGATGGCCGCCAGCGTGCCCAGAGTCCGCTCCGGCAACGCCAATTCCTCCAGCAGTGCCATCATTGCCGTCATATCGTGCTGCTGACCCTGCTGATCGACCAGTGAGAGCGGTTCGAGGGTACGGATGCGGATCACCTCATCTTGCGTGAGCGACAAGTCCGCAAGCTGTGGCGCTGCAAGGGATGCTGATCGCGGATGCTTGCTGTCCCCATGCCAGAGGGCATAAAAGCAGGCCTGATTGAGCCGTGCAGGCAAACTCACTCCCAGACGTTGCAGCTGCTCACACTTGTCCTGTTCCGGGGACGCCACCAACGCCAGCTGCCCGAGCAAATAAGTCCGCCCCGCCTCGGTCAACACATAATGAGCACCTCGGCCAACCGGCTTGATCCCGGCCACTGCCTGCAACAGATCCTTCAACTCGCGGCCATGCCGACTCTCAAGGGTGCAGCCCTTTCCGTTCTGGCTATCGAACAACCGTGCACACAAATTCTGTACCCGCACCTCATCAAACAGCGACATACTCACCTCTCCATGTGGCTTCTTATGACGAAGTAGAGGTGATTTTCCCTGTCATTACCGTGACCGGCTTCGCAAGCGGTTCTTATCAGCCCCGCCATGCATGGCCCGTTACTGGTAAACCCGCCACAAAGGGAGCAAGCTGGTTTGATATAGAGATACGCTGCGCTCTTCGCGGCACGACAACGCGATACCCGCTTTCACAAGGGCTTGCCATGACCGACGCCACAGACCCATCGTCATCCTCTTCCTGGCATCTTTCGGATATCCGCGAGCTGGCGCACCTGCTGACTCTGGCGCTGCCCGCCGCGGTAGAGATCACCGAAGCGGTACATCAGGCGGTACTGAGCGGTATGGGGCTCAAGGGACGAGATGAGGGAAAAACAGCCGGGATCACCGGGCTGGTCTACAAGGGGGTACATGGCACCGCCAACACCCTGGGCAGCGGCATCAACCAACTGCTCAGCCGCCTGCCAGCCACTCCGCCGCCCCACCAGATCCCCGAAACCCCGAAACGTGCAGCCCTGATCGCCACGCTCAACGGCGTATTGGGGGACAAGCTGGTCGATCACCACAATGCCCTCGCCACCCCCATGACACTGCGCTATCAGGGCAAGCCCCTCGATTGGCAGGCGATGCCAAAGGATCTACCCCGCGAGGGACGGGTGCTGCTGATGATCCATGGACTCTGCATGAACGATCTGCAGTGGCAGACCGAGCATCAAGGCAAGCCGGTCAATCACGGAGAGCAACTTGCCAACGCGCTTGGCTATCTGCCTCTTTACTTGCGCTACAACTCGGGCCTGCCTATCGCACATAACGGGCAGCTACTTGCCCTGTTGCTGGAGCAGCTGTTCGCCTACTGGCCGGGAGAGCTCAAAGAGATAACGATAATGGGCTACAGCATGGGCGGACTGGTTGCCCGCAGCGCCTGCCACCATGCCGGCGTGGCCGGGCTCACCTGGCCTGCGCACCTTGCCAACCTGATCTTTCTCGGCACACCACACCACGGCGCGCCGCTCGAACATGCAGGTCACTGGCTGGAGCAGTTGCTGCCCACCACCGCCTACAGCGAGCCCTTCGTCAGACTGGCGCGGCTGCGCAGTGCTGGCATCAGGGATCTGCGCCACGGCAAGGTGATCGATGAAGTGGCCCAACCCGACCTTGCCGCGCCCTTGCGCGATCCCCGCGTCCCACTCCCCTTGCCCTGCAGCGTCAACTGCTATGCCATTGCCGCGACCACTGCCACCAAGCGCAGCCTGCTGGCCGACCGGCTGATTGGCGATGGACTGGTGCCGCTACGCAGCGCCCTCGGTCAGCACAACGAAGCGCGCCATCAGCTGGCTTTTCTTCCTGCCCATACCCTGATTGTCTATCGCACCAGCCATATGGCCCTGCTGGCCAACCCGCAGGTTGG
>NZ_JBFODG010000026.1:206890-250791 GCF_040908215.1 Aeromonas sp. R5-4
GGTTGGCCAGCAACTGCTGCGCTGGCTCAGCCCCTTGCAGTTATAGCGAACTGGCTATTAAAGCAACAGAATACTGGTTCACAAAGGAGCCCTGTGGCACTCTGGGACGTCAAAGGGAAGACCCACACTGACACCTGATGTGTCCCCACTGCAAAGGAGCGCCACCGATGGCCAAAGCAAGCAAGAAAGAGATCAAGAAGAAGATCGCCGCTCGTCTTGAGAAAATTGCCAAGCATGAAGGCAAGATCAAGAAGCTGAAGAAGGCCCTGAAGTAGGGCCCATCGCATAAGAAAAACCGCCAATAGGCGGTTTTTTCATCCCCCTTTCGCCCCTTTACCATCGTTTTGATACCAACGGCCTTGATGTAAACGCCTCAAGCGCACCTCGGCAGAACAACCCGACTGAAGCCACGCACGTTCTCATCGCTGATATTTGGTCTAACAGCGCCAATCGGGCGCCGCGCGCGCCCATGACAGCAACTACCTTCAACGGAGTGTTTGATATGAGCCAGCAGTGGAGCGCCATATGTACTCTTACACCCTCACCTTCAAGGAAGATGTCGATCGCCTGACCGCCCCCGAGCAGGAGATCACCTTGCAGAGCCCCGCTCAGGCGGGGGATTTTATTATCCTCTCCGACGGCAGCCGCCATCAGGTGATGTTTGTCACCCACAGGGCCAACTACAGCAGCCTCTATCTCGACAAAGGGGTCAGGGTGCCGCAGAGTTAGTGGCTATCGCCTTCAATTGATGGGGCTGAGTGAAATATTCACGCCAGAGACATAATGATCATCGCATCATGTCAATGTTCCTTTATCTCTATCACGATATATCTGAGGAAGCGCGATGAAAAAATACAACATTGTCTTATATCAAATTCAATTTATTTAGCCACGAAAAAGCAAATCATACCTCACAAAAACGAACCACCATCACTCAATATCATTGACCACATCCTTGGTCCGTTATAAAAATTACTTTGCTGAACATATTTATTCGCAAGTCATTATTAGTGATGGAGTTATCACAATGAATAAAGTTATCTTACCCATAGCATTAATTACCTGTGCCACGCTCGCTCACGCAGAGTCCAGCACTATTATCAACGGTCTGGATTTTGGTCCATTAGCTCAGTTGGCTGGCACATGGAAAAGCACCGATGCTGGTGGTGTAGATGTAGCACCCGGCCAGGAGGGTAGCAAAGTTGGCAAAGGGGGGCCAGCAGTGGAACCCTTTTACGAAGTCATTACTTTTGAACCGGCTGCCGATGCTAAAAATGCCAGCGAACAATATCTGGTAGCCATGTATTACAAGCAGGAAGTATTCAGAAAAAGTGATAATGGGAAATTTCATGACCAACGCGGTTATCTGATTTATGACAAGACCAATCAGCTTGTTTACAACTCATACTGTATACCCCGTGCAGTCTGTGTGGTCACTGAAGGCAAAGCGGGTAACAAAATCGAGTTCAAGACGGGCAAGCGCGGTATTGCGGAAAGCAATTATATGACCATTAATGATTCCACCGCGGATTTCTCGATGACACTGGACTTCTCAGAGAAAGATCTCCTCAAATACAGTCAAACCACCAACCTGATGGTGTATGGCAAGCCATTCGCACACTCCGATAGTGCATCCCTGACCAGAACCAATTGATGTTTCATGGCCAAGGTATTCATTACCTTGGCTTTTTTATATTCGTCGATAATCTATCCTGATGGCATCCCTATCCCACTCGGGATTGAGCACACCGGCATACCAGAGTGTCAGAATGACATCCATCTGATTGTTATGCTTCACAACCTTGCCGCTCTTACAGGCCGAGATCACCTCCAGCCATAACTGCTCGGGATTGATCGGCTTGGTAATATCCTTGTGTGACAATAAATCAATGGCAGCCAACACATATGCTCTGGTTTTGGTCGCAGCTATATAATGAACTGGCATGATGCAACTGATACAACCAAGACTGCAAAGAGTCAAAAAAGTTACCTTTGGATTATTCTTGAATTTCCCTGTACTAATATCATCACCAAATGCTTCAGCAATAGCCATATCCCAGGCGGTGACATGCCCATAATTATTCTGCACCATCAGATGAACAGCTCTCAGCGCTGCACCACCATATTTACCATAGATAATCATCACTAACCCCTCCGTTTGCCACATAGTAAGGCCGAACAGGCGAGATAGGCTAAAATAAATATCAATCACGACCATCGATTTTTTCCATTGATAACAAATCCATTATTAGCTGAATTAAATATTGATCCATATCAATGTTATATCTTTATCTATCGAAAGGTTGACTGGTCGATGTCAGCCTTCCAATATCATTCATCAACATCCATTTTCGTGTATAAACAGGTTCACCCAGCCTAGAGCACCTCTATTTTTACTTTGATAATCCCGTCGCGAATATTACCGATGGTGCTAAAAGCCGATTTGGAGAGATCGATAATACGCCCCCTTTTAAAGGCGCCGCGATCATTGACCTTGACCACTACGCTCTTGCCATTGGCGAGGTTGGTGACCCGCACCATGGAGCCAAAGGGCAATTCCATATGGGCGGCGCTATTGAGGTTGTTGCGATAGAGCTCGCCGCTGGCGGTCTTTTTACCGTGATAGCGGTCGGCATAATAGCTGGCATAACCGGTCTCGCTGTAGCCGCGCCAGCTGCCGCCGTGACGCTCGTCATAACGGCTGCTACAGGCGGCCAGCAGCAGACAAAGAGATAACAACAGCCCTTTCTGGATATGTTGCACCTTTCACTTCTCCTCTCTTCTTCTTTTCGCTATGCGCAATTTTGCTTCTTCGATACGGCAGGTGACGCTGGCGACACGTTTGCAGACGGGAGCTCTCACCTTGCCATAGCTCCAAGGCACTCACCATGTTACTCGCCTTGTTGTCAGGCAGCAGCGACGGTACGGCTACTGTGCCATATCTTCCATGTAAAAAGGGAGGCAAATGCCTCCCTTTCAACTAGTTACCGGTCATCCCGTATCGGGATGGGCCAGAAACTTCTCAGGCAATCAGCTTGTCGTCGGCAAAGCCGAAGCCGCGCAGACCCACCACATGCACGTGCTCGTGCTTGCCCTGCACCTTGCGGATGAGCTTGTAGGTGGTGCCCTTTTCGGGACTGATGTTCTCGGGCGCCGCGATAAGCAGCTGCATATCCTGCCGCTCGCACAGCTCGAACAGGGTGGCGATGGATTTGCCATCCAGACGGGCCGCTTCGTCGAGGAACAACAGACGGCAGGGGGCGATATCCTTGCCGCGCAGACGGCGGGACTCCTCCTCCCAGCTGATCAGCACCATCAGCAGAATGGCCTGACCGGTACCGATCGCCTCACCGGTGGAGAGCGCGCCGCTCTCGGCACGCAGCCAGCCATCGGCCCCGCGCTGCACCTCGATCTCCAGCTCCAGATAGTTGCGATAGTCGAGCAGCACGTCGCCCATCACCTGATAGCTGCGATCCCCCTGCTCGATCTGCGGATTGAGGCGCTGGAACAGCTTGGCCATCGCCTCGGAGAAGCTGAGCTCCTTGTCGGCGAACAGATCGTTGTGCATGGCGGTTTGATCGGCCAGCGCCGTCAGCAGACGGGTGTGGGCCTCGCGGATATTGACGTTGAGGCGCACCCCGCGCACCAGACCGAAGGCGATGTTCTGCAAGCCCTGGTTGAGTACCCGGATGCGGTTCTGCTCGCGGCGGATGATATTGGTGATCTTGGCCGCCACCTCGTGGGAGGAGAGCGACAGATGGGTTTCCCGCTGCTTGAGCTCGTCAGCGAGACGGGCCAGCTCGATCTCCATCTCCTCGATCGCCTCGACCGGGTCATCGGAGCGGATGATGTCGTTGCGGATGCGATCTTTGAGGTAACGATAGACCTGCACGTAGAAGGCGACCTTCTGCTCGGTGCTGCGGTTGCCCTCCGACAGTCGCAGCGCATCGCGCAGAGCCTCGTCGTGGGCCACCGCCACCCGCAGGGCGCCGAGGGCCTTGTCCGACATGGAGCGCAGCTCGTCGCTGTCAAGGTACGCCAGCTCGCGCTTATTTAAACGCTTCTCGACGTCGGTCTCCCGCGCCAGCCGCACCACCCGCGACCAGCTCGCCTTGTGACCCACCAGGGATTTACGGGCGCTGTAGTAATCCTTGCCTTCGAGCTTGAGACGACCGCCAAGGGATTCGATCTCCCGCTTGGTGACCTGCAACTGGGCCTCGGCGCTGGTGCGACGGGAACGGGTACGGATCAGCAGCTCTTCAATCTCTTTCTTGTGGGCGCGCGCCTTCTCTTCCATATCGTCAGAGAGGGTCAGGCCCATAGCTGCCAGCTCCTGCTCGAACTCGGTCAGGGTCTGGCGCTTGGCCTCGACGCTGGAGTTGAGCGCGGTACGCAGTTGCAACGCCTCGGTGTGGCGCTGGGCAATCTGCTTGTGCTGCTCGCCAGCGGTGCGGGCCGCCAGCTCAGCCGCTTTCAGCTTCTCTTTGAGTCGCTCGCTCATCTCGGAGGCCTTGCCCAGCAGGTCTTGCGCATCCTGATAGGCAAAGTGCGGCAGGCGGGCCACCAGCTGATCGAGGGCGTAGCACCGGCGTTTCTGCTCGGCCAGCAGGTCGCTCACCTCATCATAGGCGGCCTGCAGCGCGGCAAGATCCTGCGGATCCTGACGCAGCACCTGCACCATGGTTTCCAGCTTCTCCAGCGACTTGCCGTGTTTGGCGATAAAGGCTTCGGCCTGTTTCAGCGCTTCCACATCGGCGTGTGCCTCCTCGAGGCGAGCCGCCAGATCAGTCTCGGCAAACAGGTGGGCAAAGGGCAGCATCCCCTGCACCAGCTGGATATGGCGAGTCAGCTGGGCGGCGGCCGCTTTGGCATCACTCAGCTGCTTGTCGCACTCGCCGATGGCCCCTTGTAGGGTGCGCAGTTCGGCCTGTTTGGCCTGCACTTCGGCTTCGGGGTCGGGGCGGAAGGCGATATCCAGATGCTGACCGATAAAGTCGCGGAAGTGACCGTAGAGACGGTGGTACTTCTGCTGCTCGAAAGCGGCCTTGGCGTAACCCTCGATCAGCCCTTCGCGTTCAAGGTCGAGCTGCTCGATCCGTTTTTCCCGCGCCGCGCGACCAAACAGCGGCAGCTCGGGATAGCGGGAGAAGCGCACCTGACGCTTGCTGGTGCGCACCAGCACGGCGTCCCCCAGCTCGTCCGCTTCCACCAGATCCTCGTCAAAGGAGTCGGGGTTGCCCTGAATCAGGTAGATATCTTCCGGGCAATCTTCCAGCTTTTTCAGCCGCTCGATGGCACCTTCAAGGTCAAGCACCACCAAAGCGCTGCGAGCCGGGCCGTAGAGCGCGGAGTAGTAAGGGGCATCGTCGATGGAGATGTCGTCGTAGACATCGGAGAGGAGCACGCCCCCCACCTGCTCGGCGATGCGTGCAAGACGGGGATCCGCCTCGCCAGCCCCCAGCTGCAGGTTGCGAATTTGCAGCTCCAGCGCCTGTTTCTGCGCCGCGATGCGGTTGCTCTCCTGCTCGAACTCGCGCTCCTTGTCGAGCACCGTCTGCATACCGGCCGAAAGCTCTTCGGCGGTGGCGAGCGGCAAACCGCTCTGCTCGCGCAGCTGCTCGAGTTTTTCAAAGGATTTCAGCCAGCGCGGCGCAAGCTTGGTGAGCTCCGCAATATCGCGGCCCAGCTGGTTACCCTGATGCTCGAGGCTGGCGCGGCGCTGGTTCACCTCCGCCTGCTGCTCGGAGAGCTCCTCCTGACGGGTGCGCTGGGCTTCGAGGAAGATTTCCAGCTCATCGCTGCTGGTTATAAGCTGGCCAGAGGCCTGCTGCAGCTCATCGCGCAGCTTGAAGAGACTCTTCTGGCTTTCGCTCTCTTTCTCGAGGCGAGCCAGCGCGGCGCGAAGACCCTGCCCTTGGGCAATGCGGGCCTTGTCTTCGATGTGACGCTTGAGCAGCGCCTGCGCGGAAGGCCAGGCGGCCTCGCGCACTGTTTCCGGAGCGATGCTGAGCAGCAGCGCCAGCGCCGCTTCGTGCTCGGCCACTGCCGCCTTGGCCAGTGCCAGCTGTTGCTCGGCCCCCAGCACCCGGCTGGTGAGGCTCTGCTCGGCTGCGCGGAACTGGTGCAGGGTGTCGCTCGCCTGCTCAGCGGTCAGCCCCGGCAGCTCGCACTGCTCGCGGGCAGCCTCCAGCGCCTGCACCGCCTGACGGTACTGGATGGCGCGGGTCTGCTGGATATCGAGCGCCTGCTGGTAGTCGGCCAGCTGGGTCTTGAGGCTGTCTACTTCTGCCTGCGCCAGCTCCTTGCGCTCTTCCACTTCCAGCAGCTGGCCGTGGATCTCCTCCACCACCGCCTGCTGCTGTTCGAGTTTGTCAGAGAGATCCGCCAGATCGGCGCGGTACATCTCGATCTTCTTCTGCAAGCTGACAGCCGCCATCACCTTGGCCAGATGCTCGGAGGCAGACTCCAGCTCGTCGGTCAGCAATTTTTCGCGGTTGGTGAGCTGCTCCACCTCGTCGGCCAGATAGATGGCGCGCTGTTTCTCTTCGGCCAGAATGCGGCGCTTGTCGGCCAGCTCCTGTCGCGCCTTGAGGGCCAGCTCGGAGAGACGGCTCTTCTCGGCAGCGTTGCGCACATAGTCAGCGGCCACATAGTGGGTGGTCTCGGTGATCAGGTTCTTGAACAGATCCCGCTGACCCTGGGTCTCCTTGATCGCTTCCAGCGTGCGGCGGTTTTCATAGATGGCAGCCTCCATATCTGCAAACGCCTTGCGCACCCCGGAGTTCTCCGGCAGCAGGTATTCGCGCAGGGAACGGCTGATGGACGAGGAGATGCCGCCGTAGAGGGAGGCTTCGATCAGGCGATAAAACTTGCCGCGATCTTTTTGGTCACGCAGCTTCTTCGGGGTGATGCCGAACTCGAACATGAAGTTGTGATAGTCGGTCACCGTATTGAACTTGGCGACTTTCAGCGCCCCCAGCTCGGCGGCCGCCCCTTTCAGATCGGTAAAGGCGCGTACCCGCCCCTTGCCGCCATCAAGCTTCTCCAGCAGCAGATCGGTCGGTGCCAGATTCTCCGGCACATCCACCAGCGCGAACGGGGTGATGTTGACCTTGTTGTCACGGTTGGCCACCTGCTCGAGGTGCACGCCGACCCAGATCCGCTGTTCGCGGCTGTTCATCACTTCCAGCAGGGAATAGCAGTGACCTCGCTGCAGCTTGCCGTAGAGCCCTTTGTCACGGGAGGCACTGCTCGATCCCGCTTCCGTGGTATTGCGGAAGTGAAGCAGTGACTGGTCGGGGATGAGCGCCGCGATAAAGGCCGCCATGGTGGTGGACTTGCCCGCGCCGTTACCGCCAGAAAGGGTGGTGACCAGCTGGTCGAGATCGAAGGTCCGGGCAAAGAAGCCGTTCCAGTTGACCATGGTCAGGGATTTGAACTTGCCTCGCACCGGTTATACCTCCAGATCCAGTTGTTCTTCATCGAGATCCGCCTCGATGTCATCAAAGAGCGAGTCGCTGCTCGGCATTTCGTCGTCGTGGAAGATGGCTTCACCCTCTTGGATCATCCGCAGCTGAACGGCGCGCGGATCTTCATCGGAGCGCACGTCAGCGGCGAAACGGAACACCGATTCGTTGACCCGGAATTTATCCCCGTTGCCAAGGGCGGTGATCATGCCAAGGCGACGCAGACGGCGCATGGAGGTACGGATCTTTTCGAGCAGCTTCTTCTTGTCGAGATCGGTACCGCCGGAGCGGCTGTTGACCATCCGCAACAGCTGCTTCTCGTCGGCGAGGCTCAGCACCTCTTCCTGCAACTCGGCCATGGCGAATACCCCTTCCGAAGCCAGACGATCCGGGCTCAGGTAGAGGTAGCAGAGCACCTTGCCCACCAGCATATCGAGCTCGGAGAGCACAGTGGTGCCGATGTCGGAGCTCGGGCGCGGACGCAGGTAGAAGAAGCCTTCCGGCGCCTTGATCAGCTCCACCTGATAGCGGCCGTAGAAGATCTCCAGCTCGCTGTGATATTCGACCAGCGCCGAGTGCTGCTCGAACTCGTCGGCACTGATGTGGCGACCGGAGCGCAAGGCGGTGTCGATGCGCGGAAACAAGGGGTTGGCAATCGCCTCTGCAAGCCGCAGCGGCAAGGGAAACTCAGTATTGATCAATGACATAGGCCTGAACCTTGGATCCAGCTTGGTTAATGGGTTTCCATGCGGGTTGGCGATGCAGTTCGCGCTCGCCGCTGGCATGGCCCAGGCGCACGGCCTGGTCGATCAGAAGACGCGCCACATCGAAGTGGGCATGAGCCGGGTAGTCCAGCAGGTATTCCCGCAGCACATCGGCCAAGTCCAGCTGTTGCCCCTGCTCGGGGTAGCGGGCCAGATAGCGCTCGATACGCTCGGCCAGCTCCTGGTTGATGTCCACCATCTCGACATACTCCATCTCGAGGGGCACCTCACCGGTCACCTCCTCGTCGTGGATGGCGATGGTCTCGTCGCGCAGCTCCAGCAGACGGGGCTCTTCGGCCACCCGCAGCTGCCAGTTGTGCTGCTCGAAATTGCGGATGGACTCGCGCAGCCGCTGGCTGAAGGCACGGTTCTTGTCCATGTCGATGGCGTTGCGGATAAATTTGTGGACGTGCCTGTCGTAGCGGGACCAGAGCTCGATGCACTGCTGACCCCAGCTGGTGATGACGTCAAGACGACCTTGCAAGGCGTGAGTCAGCTCCTCGACGTGGAACAGATCGTCGCGCCCCTGCGCCGCTTCCTGAATGTTGAGCAGCCCCGCCTGCAGGCGGTGGCCGGCAGCGTCCAGGGTATCCTGCAGCTCGCGCAGGGTCTGGCCGGTCTCGTGCAGCAGCTTTTCGCAGCTGTGAATGGCATCGACCCAGTTCTGGGTCAGCAGGGCCGCGATTTCGCTTTTGACCTGATTCTGCTGCTCATCCATGGCGCGCTGGGTGAGATCGATGCGCCCCAAGGTTTCTTCCAGCGAGAAGGTGAGGCGCGGCAGCACCTCGGCATCCCACTGCTCGCGGGTGTTGGTCTCGAGCGCCGCCTTGCGGGCGGTGTCGAGCTCGGCAGCCAGGTGTTCGAGCAGAATGGAGAGCTTGATGGAGTCAACCTGACGCTGATCCATAAAGAAGTCGACGATGCTCACACCCAGGCGCGACAGGCGGTAGAGGCTCTCCCCCGCCACCATGTCGGTGTTGAAACGTGACAGCAGCTGCTGGCGAATGAGATCGTTGATGGCGTTGTTGGCGCGACCGGTGAGGGTCTCGTCCATCTGGCCGAAAGCGCTGCTGACATAGCCAAAGGCGTCGTGCAGTGCTGCTTCCGACAGGTCCGACTCATCTTCGGATAGCGTCTTGATTGCAATCAGAAAGGCCAGCCGGTCGGTCGGCAGGCTCAACGCCAACCCCTCCTGCCTGACCCACCCTACTAGCTCCGGCAAAGAACGCTCTGGCAGGGTACGGGATGTACTCATCATGATGTTGTCATCTCGTTGTTGTATTGGGCGCAAAATCGTGCGCGCGGCTACATCCGGTAGCATCGAAAACATGGTTCACATCGAAGTGAACCGCGAGCAATCAGCTGGCCGGCTTCTGGGCCATCACATGGATATAGCGACCGAGGGAGACAAAAGGCTCCTGACGGCAATATTGCTGCTCCATGGCCAGCAGATCGTCGAACTTCTCCACCTGATCCTGCTTGTGACGCATATAGTCGTGGATGACCCGCACCCCCGTCTTGCCGATGATGCGCAGCCCCCCGCGACCAATCCAGTCATAGACCTGCTCCGGCAGCTGGGGATTGGTGGGCGTAAGCGCTGTCTGGCGCTTCTTGCGAAGGCCAAGGCGCACATAGTCAAAATTGCCCACCACCAGGCTCTGGAACAGCAAACCATGACGGTTGTAGAAAAGCAGCGACAGTATGCCCCCGGCATTGACGAAAGGGAACAGACCCAGCAAGGTCTGGCGCGGCTCGGCGAGCCACTCCAGCACCGCATGGCAGAGCACCAGGTCAAAGGTCCCGGTCACGTGTTGCTTCAGATCCTGAATGGGGCAATGGATGAGACGGATTTTGTCTTCCAGCCCCTTCTCGGCGATCTGGCTGCGGGCCAGTTCCAGCATTTCTGCTGATAGATCGCACAGCTCCACCAGATGGCCCATGGCCGCCAGCTTCTGGGCAAAATAGCCGAAACCGCCCCCCGCATCGAGGATGCGCAGCGGTCGATTGCCAAGGCGGGCCAGGCAGGCTTCGATGTCGCTCCAGACAATGGTGGTGCGGATGCGCCCCTTGGTGGAGTCGTAAATGTTGCGGGCGAACTTGTCGGCGCGCCCGTCAAAACTCTGATCGTGCTTCAAGGAGAAACTCAACATTAGCGCCACAGGGTTGTGGCCATCCCAAAAAAGAGAGGTATTCTGTCACATCCCGAATTTGCTGAAAACTCAAGGAAGTGTCTGTCGTGTTTGTGATTAAAAAGTGGCTGGGTCAGCTGTTGATGCCGCTCCCCTTCTCCCTCTCCCTGCTACTGGTCGCCCTGCTGCTGCTCTGGTTCACCCGTTTTCAGAAAACCGGCAAGCTGCTGGCCACCCTCTCGCTGCTCATTGTGGCCCTGATGGGGATGCGGCCGGTGAGCTATGAACTGGCCCGCGGGCTGGAGCAAACCTTCCCGCCGTTCGAGGTGAGCCAGCATCCCAACATCGAGGCCATAGTGGTGCTCGGCAATGGTCATGTCAGCGACCCGGCGGTGCCCGAGCGCTCCTGGCAAAACAATATTGCCCTGGCCCGCACTCTCGAAGGGGTTCGCCTCGCCCAGGCCTATCCGGACGCCGAGCTGGTTTTCTCCGGCTATGTATCGGGGGATACCCTCTCCAATGCCGAGGTCAATGCCCGGATGGCCGAGAGCCTCGGCATTCCCCGTTCGCGGATGACGTTGTTTGAAAACAACAAAGACACTCATGATGAGGCGGTCAGTATCAGTCGTCACCTCAAGGGAAAAGAGGTCGCGCTGGTCAGTTCTGCCACCCACCTGCCACGCGCCATGGCCCTCTATCAGGGTCAGGGACTCAATGCCGTGCCAGCCCCCACCGATTACACCGCCAAGCAGAGCCAGGTACCCCAGCCCCTCTACAGTTATTTACCCAAAGGGCGTTATCTGATGTATTCCGAAGCTGCCATCCACGAATGGATTGGGGTATGGTGGGCTCGCTTGCGGGGGCAGGTTAACGAATGAGCGATCAAGCGTTTCATTCCTGATTTGGATCAGGAAAGCGAAAAAAAATTACGTCATTTGCCGCCGGGTCAGCTATCTTGGGCTCGGTTCAATTCATATAATGTCGCGCAATCAAATGCCTAGGAGATATACAAGATGAGACAGCACCTGGTAATGGGTAACTGGAAACTGAACGGCACCAAGGCTTCTGTAGAAGCTCTGATCAAAGGACTGACCCCGGCTGCTGCCGCTCATCCTTCTGTGCAAGTCGCCGTCTGCCCGCCGGTTATCTTTTTGGGTCTGGTTGAGCAACTGACCGCTGGCAGCAAGATTGCCTACGGTGCCCAGAACGCTGACGTTCACGAGTCTGGTGCCTTCACCGGCGAAAACGCCCCCTCCATGCTGAAAGCCTTTGGTTGCACCTACTCTCTGGTCGGCCACAGCGAGCGTCGTACCCTGCACGCAGAGACTGACGACGTGGTTGCTGCCAAGTACGAAGCGATCCAGAAAGGCGGCCTGGTGCCGGTTCTGTGCATCGGTGAAACTCTGGAGCAGTTCGAAGCCGGCGTGACCAAGAACGTGGTTGAGACCCAGCTGAAAGCCGTTATCGACCGTTGCGGCATCGCTTCCTTCAACAACGCCGTTATCGCTTACGAGCCGGTATGGGCCATCGGTACTGGCAAGACTGCCACTCCGGAGATCGCTCAGTCCGTTCACGCTCACATCCGTCAGTACCTGGCCGGTTTTGATGCCGCCGTTGCTGCCAAAGTACAGATCCTGTACGGCGGTTCCGTCACTGGCGCCACTGCAGCCGACCTGTTCGGTCAGCCGGACATCGACGGTGGCCTGGTCGGTGGTGCGTCCCTGAAAGTGGACGACTTCTCCCAGATCATCGCTGGCGCTGCCAAGTAATCGCTGATTACGGCAAAGAGAGGGGCTCGTCCCCTCTCTTGTATCGCTTTTCCTATGGTGGCCCCCGCATCCCATATGAAAGCCGATATAGTAAAAGTGGCTTGTCTATTTAAACATTCGTATTTGACAACTCAGATCCAGAGGCACTCATGACCAAACAAATCAAACGTATTGGTGTTTTGACCAGTGGTGGCGACGCACCGGGTATGAACGCAGCCATTCGCGCCGTGGTTCGCGCCGGTTTGCATCATGGCCTGGAAGTTTACGGTATTTATGATGGCTACCTCGGTCTGCACCAGGATCGCATCGTCAAGCTGGAGCGTCACAGCGTCTCCGACGTGGTGAACCGTGGTGGTACTTTCCTCGGCTCCGCCCGTTTCCCTGCTTTCAAAGACCCCGCTGTGCGCGCCGAAGCGATCGAAAACCTGAAAAAACACGGTATCGATGCGCTGGTCGTCATCGGTGGTGACGGCTCCTACATGGGGGCCAAGAAGCTGACTGAAGAGGGTTTCCCCTGCATCGGCCTGCCGGGCACCATCGACAACGATATCGCCGGTACCGACTTCACCATCGGCTTTGATACTGCCCTGAACGTGGTAGTTGACGCCATCGACCGTCTGCGCGACACCTGCAGCTCCCACCACCGTATCTCCGTGGTCGAGATCATGGGTCGCCACTGTGGCGATCTGGCCATGTCTGCTGCCGTTGCCGGTGGTGCCGAGTATGTGATCGTGCCGGAAGTAGCCTTCGACAAAGAGAAGCTGCTCAAGCAGATCAAGGAAGGCGAAGCCAAGGGCAAGAAGCACGCCATCATCACCATCTGCGAGCACGTTACCGACGTGAACGCGCTGGCCAAGGACATCGAAGCCCTGACCGGTCGTGAAACCCGCGCCACCATCCTGGGCCATATCCAGCGTGGCGGTGCCCCGACTGCCCGTGACCGCATCATGTCCAGCCGTATGGGTGCTTACGCCGTTGAGCAGCTGCTGGCTGGTCACGGTGGTCGCTGCGTCGGTATCCAGCGCAACGAGCTGGTACACCACGACATCATCGACTGCATCGAGAACATGAAGCGTCCGTTCGATCAGGAGCTTTACAACCTCTCCACCACCCTGTTCTAAGCCTCGCGGCTTTTTACCGGCTGTTGATGACAAAAACCCTCCATCGGAGGGTTTTTTAATATCTTACAAAAACGGGGGCATCCGCACGCTTTGTGGCCCTCACCATAAGGGTTGCCTGATTCCCTACCCTTGCGCCATCTGACAGATCACCAGCCTTCCCCTCCTCACACCAACCCGCATCAGCTTACGAACAGAGTTCCGGTATTGTCGTGGATGTTTTATCACTGCGAACCAGATTACGTTGACCTGTGCTCTGTCGACCCTGAAACGGGCTTGTTCGGCCTCCTCGTCATACGCCGCTTTTTATATCTCAATCTTGTAGAAGGGACGCAGATATCTTACCCAACCATGCTCCGGCGCAGCTCTCGTATTGCAATCACATGACTCACGCAGGTGCATCGCCCACGCAAATCGCTGCTCGCGCTCAGCCCAGCCCAGCCCAGCCCAGCCCAGCCCAGCCCAGCCAGAGAGTATGCCTCTGCCCTATTGCGCACCTCACTCTTGCTGCGGCCATGTCTATTCCGAGGCCGACGGGAAAATTGGCGGTGATAAAACAGCCAGCTGCTACTCTGTCCCCCCCCGATGCACGGCTCTCCTCCCTATGAATCCAGTGTATTGCTGTAAAAATGCGGAGACTCTGGACTGATAAAGTGATGGTGTGACAAGGGTTGGCAACCAGACTCTCTCCATAGACTTCTTTTGGATGGGCTATCTATGTCAGGAATCGTCAAATCATTGCCTTGCGCACTTTTTATGGCCTCAATGACACTATTACGAGGGTGAAAACTTATAAAACGCCACTTGAGCTCCATACAAAACCCTTCACAAAACCAGCCAACAGCTCACCAACTAATTGAATTTAAATGAAATAACCATAAAAACAGAATCTTGAATGCCTAACATGCCATAGCAGGTGATAAAATCAGCTCAATATGACAAAAATAGCCATCTCAACCAGCCACGCACATAAAGCAGCTATTTTATCAACTTACACCTTGTTTTACCCCCTTGTTATGGTATCTTGACTACATCAACCAACAACTTAGGGAGAGAAAAATGAAAGAGTTTGTCGTTACTGCCGTTTTCACGGTGTTTTTCACCCTGGTTGCTGTCTCTCTGCCCTCACTGTCACAGTTCTGAGCCGGATAGAGAGGCATCAATCCGGACCGACCCTCTTTGCCATGTCTGTTTAATCGCCACCAACTGGCGCTTTTCAGCAATAATGCCGAGATGGTCAACATAGATATGATTTCATCACGTTGACGCTGTTTCTTTCGCCACAAGGGTGTAACCAGGATGGTTTAACCATATGGCCTGATGGAGTAGAACCAGCAGCAGATCATATCCGAGGGGAGCAAGGCTCCCCTTTTTGTTACCCGCCGTTTGACAATCCCCTACCCCGGCATCTACAACAGGCCGGTTGACGCCACACGGCCCATGCCCACAACTGATGTTTTCCCCTCCTGTACTCTCCATTCAACACAGCGACATCCGTCAGCAATCTCTTGTGCACACCTTTGCTCTGATACTTGTCCGGCAGATATAAAAAAGCCCCCGCCATCATGGCAGGGGCTCGCGTTACGCAGTGTCAGCTTAAGGCTGTTATATCTCAGCCCAGCTCAAAGCAGTTATGCCTTGTTCCAGCGCTCTGGGTCATATTCCGGGCTGAAGCGGTCAACAATGACAGCACAGGCCGCATCGCCGGTGATATTGAGGGAGGTGCGGATCATGTCGAACAGACGGTCCAGCGCGAACAGCAGCGGCAACCCTTCGATGGGGATCCCGGCCGCCAGCAGCACGGCAACCACCAGGAAGCTTGGGCCAGGCACACCGGCCTGACCGATCGCGCCCAGAGTGGAGGTCACAATGATGGCGGCCCAGGCACCGACGCTCAGATCGATGTTGTAAACCTGAGCAAAGAAGATGGCGACCAGACCGTAATAGATGGCGTTGCCGCTCATATTGATAGTGGCACCCAGCGGCAACACGAAGGAGGCGGTCGCGTTGGTCACTTTCAGATCATGCTCGCAGGTCTCCATATTGACCGGCAGGGTCGCCATGGAAGAGGCGGTGGAGAAGGCCACGATCTGTGGCTTCTTCATGGCAGAGAGGTACTTCATTACCGGCGTGTTGGAGAACATCATCACCAGCAGCGGGTAGACCACAAAGCCGAAGATGAGGATGGCAGCCACATAAACCACGAACAGCTTGAGCACCAGGGTCAGCACATCGAAGCCATAGGTACCGATGGCTTCCGCCATCAGACCGAACACCCCGAGCGGCGCGATGATCATCACCTTGTTGATCATCCAGACGAACGCATCCACCAGAGTATTGAGCCCATCGACCAGCGGTTTGGCCCGCTCGCGCGGCTGTTTGGCCAGCGCAATGCCGAGGAACATGCAGAACACCAGGATCTGCAGGATGTTCGCTTCGTTGAGGGAGTTGAAGACGTTGGTGGGGATCATGCCAAGCAAGGTGGCGACTGCATCCGGCAACGCCCCTTTATCGGCGTAGTCACCACCAAACATAGAGGCAACGGAAGCGAAATCGACCCCGACACCCGGTTTGAAGATCTGCCCCATTACCAGTGCCAGCAACACGGCCAACGCGGAGGTCACAAGGAAGAAAGCCAGCGTAGCCGCACCGATCTTGCCCGCCGCCGGGCTGGCGCCCAGATTGGCGGCGCCGGAGAGGATGGCTACTGCCACCAGCGGGATCACCAGCATCTTGATCAGCTGGATAAACAGGGTACCGAGCGGTGCAAACACGGTGGCTTGTTCACCCATGAACGCGCCGACCACTGCGCCCAGTACCATGGCGACCACAACCTGGAAGCCGATGTTTTTAATGAGTCCTTTAGTTAACACAATATGTTCCTTTATGTAGCAAAATTCACACTTTTCCCAGTGCAATTAACCAAACAGGGGAATGAGCGGCTGCCCATTCCCCTGTTTGCGCGTGTTATCTCACATTTAATTGCTGTTTTAAATCAGCAAATCATTAACCTTGGCTATTAATAAGTTTGCGAAAAAGTAAAGATTCAAAGCGGTCTCGGCGATTTTTACCTCATCCCCCATGACAACTGGCAAAAGATTGTGCTAGTTTGGCTGCACAAACGTACACACAGGGATGTAAAGATGCTGAAAGTTAACGAGTATTTCGACGGAAATGTAAAATCTATCGGTTTCGAACAAAAAGGCGAGAAATCAACCGTCGGGGTGATGAACGCCGGTGACTACCTGTTCAACACCGCCGCCCCCGAACGGATGACAGTGATCAAGGGCGCCCTCACCATCCAGCTGGCTGATGAAGATGAGTGGCACACCTACAGCCAGGGTGAATCCTTCCTGGTGGCCGGTCACTCCTCCTTCAAACTGGAAGTGAAAACCCCCACCGCCTACTTGTGCGAATTTCTCGACTGATCAGGCCGGTTGAAGGGGATCAGCCCCTTCAACTTTCTTGGTCCCCCCAGCCCCATTATCTGTGTCCATGTCACAGCACCGCACATCCCCGCTTCCTATCCATGGCAAAAATCCTAGAATAAACAGACATAAACCATCACCGGATTGATGTCATGATCAGCGTGTTTGACCTGTTTTCCATCGGAATTGGCCCCTCCTCTTCCCATACCGTCGGCCCCATGCGTGCCTCCTATGCCTTCGTCCAGCAGCTCAAGTTGCAAGGGCATCTGCCACAGGTCACGCGGGTCGAAGTGGAGTGTTACGGCTCGCTGGGCCAGACCGGCAAAGGGCACGGTACCGGCAAGGCAATCATTCTGGGGTTATCGGGTTTTGAACCGGAATCGGTCGATATCGATGCGATTCCTGCCATTCTGGCTCGAGTGGAAAAGGAGCAGAACCTGCCGCTGGCAGGCGAGCAACCAAGCCATTTTCCGCGCACCGGTGCCATCATCTTCAACCGCCGCAAGACCCTGCCGGCCCACACCAACGGCATGACTCTGCGCGCCTTTGATAAAGAGGAAAACCTGTGCTTCAGCCAGACCTACTACTCCATCGGGGGCGGCTTCATCATTGAAGAGAGCCACTTTGCCACCGCCAAGGAGGAGGCCGCCAAGTCCGATGCCGAACACCCAGTCCCCTACCCGTTTGACAGCGGGGCCCAACTGCTGGCCCACTGTCAGGAGAGCGGCCTCTCCATCTCGGGGCTGATCCTGGCCAATGAGCGGGTATTTCGCAGCGATGAGCAGATAAAAGCGGGGCTGCGCAAGATCTGGCAGGCGATGCAGGGCTGCGTCGAGCGAGGTTGCAAGAGCGAAGGGGTGCTGCCGGGCGGCCTCAAGGTTCGGCGCCGCGCCCCTGGGCTGTTCCGCCAGCTAAGCTGCGAGACCAACTTCAACAAGGATCCGCTGATGGTGATGGAGTGGGTCGATCTCTTTGCGCTGGCGGTCAACGAGGAGAACGCCGCCGGTGGCCGGGTGGTGACCGCCCCCACCAATGGCGCCGCGGGCATCATTCCCGCCGTGCTGCACTACTACGATCGCTTCGTTCACAAGGTGGATGACGAGACGCTGATCCGCTACTTCCTCACCGCGGCTGCCATCGGCATCTTATATAAGAAGAACGCCTCCCTCTCCGGGGCCGAAGTGGGCTGTCAGGGTGAAGTTGGGGTTGCCTGCTCCATGGCGGCTGGCGCGCTGACCGAACTGCTGGGGGGTAGTCCGGCCATGGTGGAGAACGCCGCCGAAATAGGCATGGAGCACAATCTCGGCCTCACCTGCGATCCCATCGGCGGACTGGTGCAGGTGCCCTGCATCGAGCGCAACGCCATGGGGGCGGTCAAGGCGATCAATGCCGCCCGCCTCGCCCTGCGCGGCACCGGTGAGCACAAGGTGTCGCTCGACAAGGTGATCAAGACCATGTGGGAGACTGGCAACGACATGAAGACCAAATACAAGGAGACGGCCCGTGGTGGCCTCGCCGTTAACATTACCGAATGTTAAAAAACGGCAAATGAATCCATTTGGTTCCGAAATGCCCGGCATCGCCGGGTATTTTTATGGGCAAACGCTTAACAAAATGGATAAGCACAAAAATAAATTTTATACTCGCGCCTCAGATTCAACAAAAATAGATCTATTTCAACTTTTTTTAGGTCTGGAGCCGTTACACTACGGTTATCTGGTTCTGTGACCTGCGCTGACAAGCGCGTTCCATGGATCTCCCAAATTTCTGTGAGTGGGCATGCCGCCCCCTTCTACCCTGAGGTAATAGTGACATGATCAGCGTTTTTGATATCTTCAAAATCGGTGTAGGCCCCTCTTCTTCCCACACTGTTGGCCCGATGAAAGCGGCCAAACAGTTTGTTGACGAGCTGCGCGCGGGCGGCAAGATCCGCGATGTAACCCGGATCAATGTCGATGTCTACGGCTCCCTCTCCTGGACTGGCAAAGGCCACCATACCGACACTGCCATCATCATGGGCCTGGCTGGCAACCTGCCGGAAAATGTCGATATCGATGCCATCCCCGAGTTTATCTCCCGTGTTGAGCAGACCGAGCGCCTGCCGATCGGCCTGCACTGCCACACCGTCAGCTTCCCGCGTGACGCCATGGTATTCCACGACGAAGCCCTGCCGCTGCACGAAAACGGCATGAAGCTGACTGCCCTGATCGAAGATGAAGTGGTTTACAGCAAGACCTACTACTCCATCGGTGGTGGCTTCATCGTTGACGAAGAGAACTTCGGCAAGGCTGACAGCGGCGACATGTCCGTACGCTATCCGTTCAAGAGCGCCGCCGAGCTGGTTGCCCATTGCAGCCAGACCGGTCTCTCCATCTCTGCCCTGATGATGGAAAACGAGAAGTGCTTCAACACTCCGGAAGAGATCTACAAGAAGTTCGGCAAGATCTGGAACACCATGCGTGAAGGTATCGAGCGCGGCTGCCGTACCGAAGGTGTTCTCTCCGGCCCGCTGCGCGTACCCCGTCGTGCCGCGCCGCTCTACCGTCAGCTCAACACCAACGAGAACCTCTCGAGCGATCCGATGAACATCGTTGACTGGGTCAACATGTTCGCTCTGGCCGTGAGTGAAGAGAACGCTGCCGGTGGCCGCGTGGTCACTGCACCGACCAACGGCGCTGCCGGTATCATCCCAGCCGTACTGGCTTACTACGACAAGTTCATCCAGCCGGTTGGCCGCGACGAGTACACCCGTTTCTATCTGGCTGCCGGTGCCGTCGGTATCCTCTACAAGATGAACGCCTCCATCTCCGGCGCCGAAGTGGGCTGTCAGGGTGAAGTGGGTGTCTCCTGCTCCATGGCCGCTGCCGGTCTGACCGAGCTGATGGGCGGTAGCCCGGAGCACGTCTGCGAAGCCGCCGAAATCGGCATGGAGCACAACCTGGGTCTGACCTGTGATCCGGTTGCCGGTCAGGTACAGGTGCCTTGCATCGAGCGTAACGCCATCGCAGCCATGAAGGCTGTCAACGCCTCCCGTATGGCCCTGCGTCGTACCTCCAAGCCGCGCGTCTCCCTGGACAAGGTGATCGAGACCATGTACATCACCGGCAAGGACATGGACTCCAAGTACCGTGAAACCTCCCGTGGCGGTCTGGCCATCAAGGTGATGCAGGTTGCCTGCGAATAAATAGGGGTTGCGACCCTCATCTGAACAAAGGCGGGATATCCCGCCTTTTTTACTGCCCAGATGGGATGCCGGGCACTTAAACCGGCATACCGACCATTTCACTGTAGGGCGTCGCTGATATGTCCCTGCTACGCCACTGCGATGCTGATTGCTTTTTCTAAATACCTCTCTAATTACATACCTTGATTAACTCTTCTCAATGCATTGAAAGGGACATTACGCCCCGACATGAAACCTTTTACCCGCTATCTTGCCCCAGCCACGATTCCACAACTAATCGATATCGAGATGCCCCCTCAGCTCAATATCCCCCCTTTGGTCATACCCTTGTTTGGCAAGACGCGGTTACCGCTCACCCTGCGGATTATCACGCCGCCACATTGATTGCCTCCTATGTGATACTTCGTGATCAGGGCAAACAATCAAGCACACAAACAGGGGGTTAGCTCATCATTTTGGCCACAGCGCATCGCTCAAACTGGTTTTAGCACCGTTATCACCGCCCTCTTTACGCGCCCTTTGATGGACAACTCATCGCGCAGTGGAGGCCAAAAAAGCGCCCAAGGAAGAGGCTGAAATAATCGATGAATAAGCCAATAGCCGTTGAAATGGCGGATATGAGAGCACGCCGCTCGCTATTTTTGTGAGCGCCAGCAAAGGTTGAGGATATGGTGTTGGGAGTAGATTGACTTTCTATTTAAACAGCGAAAAGTGAATATCACCAAAGGGAGGGTTTAATTTGGCCAGATCCTGTCACGGGATTATCGCAAGCTACCTCACCGGGGCCGGAATGCGTCATGCAGAGTCACAAAGAATTAGCCCCGCTTGACAGAACGCACAACGGGGCTGGATATTCAGGATGGTTTTTTCAGGCTGGCCTTGTGCTGCTCCAGCAAATTCTCGGGAGGCGGCGGCACCTGCAGGTAGAACCCCTGGTTGGTCAGCGCGGCCATCACCTTGCCGACATCAGCCAGCCCCAAGGGCTTGGCCGGATCCAGCTTGGTCATCAGCACCAGCTCGGGACGCCCGAATGCGCTCAGCAATGGCTCGGGAACGCGGGAAAAATCCTCTCTTTTTTCAACAAAAAGGTAGGTCTCGGCTTTTTTGCGACTTTTATAGACTGCACACAACATGGAAATTGATATAATCCGACGAGTTTATTGCCTCTGATGGGGGCAAACTATAACATCAGGAATTGAATAACAATAACGGATTAGCATCTCTGCCTCGGGGAAGATTCATGGTTGAGCGCGATAACGAATTGAAAGGGACCACCTTCACTATTTCTGTGTTGCATATCAGCGATGGCGAGCCTGAGCGGATACGTCAGTTGTTGGCCGAAAAAGTGGCCCAGGCACCCTACTTTTTTAATTGTGCGCCGCTGGTGATCAATGTTTCCCGACTGGAACATATTCCCGATTTCGAACAGCTCAAGGAGCTGGTGGAGTCCGAAGAGTTTGTGCTGGTCGGCATCACGGGGGCGCGCAGTGAAGAGATGAAGACAGCCGCCAAGGCGGTGGGACTGGCCGTGATGGCCTCGGGCAAGAGTCGCAAGAGCGAACCGGAACCCGAGCCTGCCCCCGCGCCAGCCGCCCCTGAGGTGGTTCCCGAGCCCGAACCCGCCCCCTTGATCCCGAGCAAGGTACATGTGGGACCGGTTCGTTCCGGCCAGCAGATTTACGCCGCCGGCACCTCGCTGGTGGTGCTGGGGTCCGTCAGTCCGGGAGCTGAAGTGCTCGCCGACGACAGCATTCATATTTATGGCACCCTGCGTGGCAGAGCCATTGCCGGTGCCCGGGGAAACACCCAGGCCCGGATCTATTGCCAGCAATTACAGGCCGAGCTGCTCTCCATCGCGGGCACATTCCAGCTGAGCGATGCATTGCCGGCAGGCCTGATCCAGCAACCGGTACACGTCCGGCTGGACAACGAACAACTCCGAATAGACCGTATCAAATAGAGTTACAAGGAAGCGAGAATGGCGCGAATCATAGTCGTTACATCGGGTAAAGGTGGCGTTGGCAAGACCACAACCAGTGCGGCCCTGAGCACCGGCTTAGCCCAGCGTGGTCACAAGACAGTGGTCATTGACTTTGACATCGGTCTGAGAAACCTGGATCTCATCATGGGCTGCGAGCGGCGCGTGGTGTATGACTTCGTCAACGTCATCAATGGGGAAGCAAACCTCAATCAGGCGCTGATCAAGGACAAACGCTCGGAAAATCTGTTTATCCTGCCCGCCTCCCAGACCCGGGACAAAGATGCCCTCACCCGTGAGGGGGTCGAGAAGATCCTGGATCAGCTGGCGGAGATGAAGTTCGATTACATCGTCTGCGACTCCCCGGCGGGGATCGAGGCGGGCGCACTGATGGCACTCTATTTTGCCGATGAAGCGATCGTCACCACCAACCCGGAAGTCTCTTCTGTGCGTGACTCCGACCGCATCCTTGGCATCCTGGCCTCCAAGTCCCGTCGCGCCGAGCGTGGCGAAGACCCCATCAAGGAGCACCTGCTGCTGACCCGCTACTGCCCGACCCGCGTCAACCGCGGCGACATGCTGAGCGTGCAGGATGTGCAGGAGATCCTGGCCATCCCGCTGCTCGGGGTGATCCCGGAGTCCCAGGCGGTGCTGCGCGCCTCCAACTCCGGCGAACCGGTTATTCTGGACAAGGAGTCCGATGCCGGTCAGGCCTACGAAGATGCGGTGTCCCGCCTGCTGGGCGATGCCAAGGAATTTCGTTTTCTGGAAGAAGAGAAGAAGGGCTTCTTTAGCCGACTGTTCGGGAGTTAAACATGTCATTATTGGATTATTTTCGTTCCAACAAGAAACAGAACACCGCACAACTGGCCAAAGAGCGGTTGCAGATCATTGTTGCTCACGAGCGTTCATCCAGAGGGGGGCCGGATTACCTGCCCCAGCTCAAGCAGGACATCCTCGATGTGATCCGCAAATACGTCAACATTGATCCGGAGAAGATAACCGTCCAACTGGATCAGAAGAGTGATGAGCTGTCGGTACTGGAGCTCAACATCACCTTCGCCGATGACAAGAAGGGATGAGCTGACGCCCTATGCGTGACCCCTTCCCCCAATGAAGACCGGATCCTGTCACTGGATCCGGTTTTTTATTGGCACAAAAACAGGTCACAGCGGCTCGCCTCATCTCGCCAAGGGGTCTGCCGACCGCTAGAATAGCGCCGCCCCGCAGGCAGTGATCTGCGCGGCACCTTTTTCTCTTTTCTGGAACAGACCGCTTATGTCTATGAATGACGAAATGCACAGCGTCGAGGAACTGCTCGATACCGCCCTCGAACTCTTTATGGAGCTGGCCTCTGACAACCTGCCGGAGCAGGAGATCGCCCGCTTCAATCAGGAGTTCAACGACCGCGGCCTGCTGGCCGAAACCGACCCGGCCGATGACTGGGAAGCGGACGTGGGATTTGCGGTGAGCGACACCGACTATGCCGAGATCTGGGTAGGCCTTGGCAATGAAGAACAAGAGTATGAGCACTTGTTTGCCCGCATGCTGCTCTCCCGCCGTGTTGACGAGAAGTTCTGCCACATCGAATGGCTGCCCCAATAATTCCGGATCCCGATGATCCGAGCCACTATCAGTGGGAGTCTGACCCTGACTCTGTGGCCCCTGAGCGTCCATCTGCATCGCTTGGGCGCCGGGTGTTGAGGTGGGCAGGCAAGATCGCGCTGGCCGGGCTGCTCTGCTCGGTCGGCTCGGTCGCCTTGCTGCGTTTTATCGATCCGCCGATGTGGAGCTGGCGTATCGAGCGGGCCCTCTTTCCGCCCGCCAAGATCACCCAGGTACGCCATCAATGGGTAGATCTGGAGTCCATCTCCAAGGAGCTGCAACTGGCGGTGATCGCCGCCGAGGATCAGCGCTTTGCCGATCACAACGGCTTTGACATGGATGCCATCAACGCCGCACTCAAGCACAACCAGCACAGCGAACGGGTGCGCGGTGCCAGCACCCTCAGCCAGCAGACCGCCAAGAACCTCTTTATGTGGAGTGATCGCAGCTTCCTGCGCAAGGGGCTGGAGGCCTGGTTTACCCTGCTGATGGAGCTGGGTTGGGACAAGGCCCGCATTCTCGAGGTCTATCTCAATATCGTGGAGTTCGGCCCCGGCATCTATGGCGCCGAAGCCGCGGCCCGTACCTACTTCGGCAAACCGGCCAGCCGCTTGACCCGCTACGAGTCATCCCTGCTGGCCGCCGCCCTGCCCAATCCGTGGCGTTATCGGGTCAAGCCCCCTTCACCCTATGTGCAGAAGCGCTCGGTCTGGATCCGCCGCCAAATGGGTCAACTGGGCCAGATCACCCTCAATCGGGTGCATCAGGCAGACTGATCCTCAGGGCTCATCGGGTTTCTCCGGTGGGCCCAGATGGCCGCCCACCGTCTCGCGGTGGAGTGGCAGATAGTGCCACCACCAGGCCTCGCGCCGTCGCTTGATCTGTTGCCGCCGTCCCCGCTGCTTCATCCCCTTACTCCCTGCCAGCTGATCCGCGCCTTAACCATACTCCCCCAACAGCAACTTGGACAGGTCAACCACGCCCGGCGCACTGGTCTGGCCGCCACAGCCAATAATTGTTACAGTAGCGAACCTCGATGTATCTGGAGTGATTTCATGGAACAGCGTACCCCGGATCAGCTGGTCGAATGGGCCTATGATCAGTTTCTTGAGCAGGCCGCCGATATGCTGGCCCCCGAACAAATAGTCGACATCACCCTGGAGTTTGAGCAGCGTGGCGCCGTGGAGGCGACTCTGCCCAATGCCGACTGGTCGACCGAGCTGGGTGAGCCGGTAGATATGGAGCGCTGGGTCGAAGTGTGGGTCGGTTTGCTGGATCATCAGGATGAGTTTGAGGTGATCTTCGCCACCTTCCTGCTGCCCCGTCTGCTGACCGAAAATCAAGTGCATGTGCGCTGGCATCGCCAGCAGCAGGCATAAAAAAGGCGCCATCGGCGCCTTTCTTGTTTCTATTTTCACTTAATTCAGTTTTCTGCTAATCCTGAGCCGCGATGGCCTTGGCCAGACAGCGGCGGCACCAGCAAGCGCTGGCCTCCTGCATCGGCATTGCCGGCAACTGGCTGCACCAGCACTGGGCGATGGTCTGACCGGCAGAGACGGCGCAATAGGCCGGTTCACCACAACCCGGACAGAAGTGGGTGCTTTTCGAGCCATTCAGCTCGGCCATCACCGCCAGTTGGGCCTTGCTCTCCATCGCCGACCAGTGGCCGATCTCGGTCAGGGTGCGGCCACAACCAAGGCAAAGCCCATCTTTCGCCTTGCAGAGGCCAACACAGGGGCTCGGCATCTTATTCGCTATCCACTGCCGAGTCAGTCTCTGTGACCACCAGAGTGATGGCGTTATCTTCGATGACGATCTTGCCCTGCTTGTAGAGACCGCCGATCGCCTTCTTGAAGGTGCCCTTACTCATGCTGAACAGCTTGTAGATGAGCTCGGGTTCGCTCTTGTCACCCACCGCCAGACTGCCGCCCTGCTTTTTCATCCGGCTCAGAATGCGTTCACCGGCGTCATCAACCCGCGCCAGACCCGGCTTTTGCAGGGTCAGATCGAGCTTGCCATCTTCGCGCACCTGCTTGACCCAGGCGGTTTGCGGCCGACCGGTCATCACCCGGCCAAACACTTCGTTCTTGAACAGCATGCCGGGATACTGACCGTTGACGATCACCTTGATGCCAAGGGGCGAGTGCTCCCCCGGCAGCGCGGTCACTTCGTCACCGACCTTGAAGTTGCTGCCGGCCGGGGTCAGGAAACGCTCGATGCGGCTGGTGCCGACCATGCGCCCTTCGTTATCCAGTTGCAGACGCACCAGATAAACGTGGCCCACCTGCATCGGCTTGTTCTGCTCGCGGCTGGGCACAAACAGATCCTTTTTCATGCCCCAGTCGAGGAAAGCACCAATCTTGTTGGCATTGACTACTTTCAGACCGGCAAATTCGTCCACCATGGCAAATGGCTTGTCAGTGGTGATCACCGGTTCGCAATCGGCATCCAGATAGAGGAAGACCTGCACGCTATCCCCCTCTTTCACCCCTTCCGGCAGTTGACGCTTGGGCAGCAGCAGTTCACCGTACTCATCGGCCGCAAGCCAGGCGCCACGGTCTTCGAGTTCAACAATGGTGAGGGTGTTCATCTTGCCAATCTGTATCATGGTGCTCTCTTTTCTCATTACCCGGATGGGCCAATTGATCATGGCCCCTATGGGCGCGCATGTTACCTCAAGAGCGGTGATCCGGCCTAGTCCCCAAGCCACCACTGGCCGCCCTTTCGCCCTTATCTTATCCGCCAATGGTGATTAAATCGCCAAACAGGCGGCCATTTGCTGCAAATAACCCCACTTTTAGGTAGACTTCGCGGCTGTTCAAATCCAGAGGAACTGTCGATGAACCCATCCACTCGTACCCGCCATCTTAATCAATGGATCCAGAGCCACAGCGATCAGGACATGACCTACCCGGCCCTGCACGGTTTTCTCTGTGCTCGTCTGGTGGGGCCGGAAAGCCCTGACTGGCAACGCCCGCTGGCTGGTCTGCTGGAACAGGATGCCGAGTTGGATGAAAAAAGCGCAGAAGCCCTCAACCACCTGATCGCCGAGCTGGAATCCCAAGCCGACGACGCCCAGCTGGCCCTGCCGAGCCAATGCCGCCTGCCCAGCGATAACCCCGAGCAGGTGTTCGAACAGAGCCACCCCCTCGGTCAATGGTGTTATGGCTTCAGCATGGGTTTTGCCACCTGGCCCAAGCCGAAGGATTTGAACGACCCGACCACCCAGTACCGCTTCAGTCTGGCCGCAGAGCTGAGCCTGTTTCGCGACAAGCAGATGGCCCAGATGCTCTATAGCGCAGCCGCCAGCGAACTCCCCTTTGTCGAGTTCTGCAAACGCCAGCGCCAGAATATGAAAACCGCCCTCAACCAGTTGCTCAACCTCGACCAGTATCAGGCCGCCCCCAGCGCTGATGTGGCCCTCAATGGCGAGCAGGCCCAACAGTGGCAGACCTGGTTCGAGCTGGCCGACAGCTGCCGCGATCATCAGGCCCGCCTCGGCTGGTTCGAGAAGATCATCGCCGATGCCACTCCGCTGTTTGATGAAGCCTTCTGGCAGCAAATCGCCGGCCACGGCTGGAGTGCCCCCGAGCTGCGTCCTCTGCTGGCCGCCAGAGCCGGCCGCGCCGACTGCCTGTTGCGCCTTGGCAAGCTGGGCGAGGCCAAAGCGGAGTATCTGGCGCTGCTGACAATCTGCATGGCCGATGAGCTGGGTTGCCGCTACAACCTCTCCACCCTCTATGCACTGCAAGGGGATTGGCAGGCGTTGGCCGCCCTGCTGGTGCGCTTCGATGAAGCCTCCAGCTGGTTGCTCTATAACAAGGCGCTGATGGTCTTTGCTACCGAGGGTGCCGAGGCAGCCAAGCCCCATCTGCTGGTCGCCATCGAGGCCAACCCGCACATTCCGGCCTGCCTGCTGGGTCAGCGCAAGCTGCCCAAACAGGAGCCACAAAGCTGGCAAGCGGGCAGCCGCGACGAGGCCGCGCTCTACGCCATCCACACTCGCGAAGCCTGGCTCAAGCAGAACGCCCTCATCTGGTTGCGTAAAGGCTGAACAGCGTTGGCTTAAAATCCAGTCGGTCAGACCCGGTTTTTCCTTGAGGGCGTGCGCCACCGCACATTTCATCGCAACCGGGTCAGACAAATCAGCTTGAGTTTCGTATCATCAATGTCAAAGTATCAAAAGAAACTGCATCTGATGCAGCCGTCACAGCAGGGTGTAATATGTCAAAAATCATAGCGTTACTCGCTCACTACCCGCCCTATCAGTTGGTACATGCCGCCGAGATGCTACGGGATACCTTCGAACAGTTTTATGAACAGCGTTACCAGCTGACCGTGCCGCAATGGCGCCTGATGATGGTGCTCGGCCCCAACTACCCCATCAGCCAGAAAGAGCTGGTCGAGGCGAGCGGCATGGACAAGGTGCGCATCTCCCGCGAGATCCGCCGTCTGGTCGAAAAAGGGATCATCTTTACCGAGAGCAGCGAGCAGGATAAACGCATCAGCCTGGTCTCCCTCACCAATGCCGGGCTCGCCCTCTTCCTGCAGCTCAAGAGTGAAGCGGGCAGCTGGCAACACACCCTGACCGACTATCTGCCTAGCGAATCCCGCGAGGCGATCCGCCAGCATCTGCACAGCGTCAGCGCCGCCATTGAGCAGCTGCAATCACTGGATCGGGAGAAGTAATCATGGACTTGAAGAAGTTCGCCACCATGGACATCAACATGCTGCTGAGCGTCGTCAATATGCAACTGCGTGATCGCTATGACGATCTGGATGATCTCTGCAAGGCGCAGGAGATCGATCAGGCAGCACTGGAAGCTCGCCTCGCCAGCGGCGATTTTCACTACCAGCCAGCGCAGAAACAGTTCAGATAAAGAGAGCTAGCGGGATCGGGATCACAGCGCCAGTGATGGCGCTGGCTCTGCGGTAAAAACCTGATATGGTCTGAAGAGCCCCAACAGGGTGATGCACGGATACATCACCCTGTCACAAGAGGGCATTAAAATCGTTTCAGGTGAGCAAACCAAGGATGACCCCATGCTATTGATGACCCGACAGAGCCTGTTGATCACGCTCTGTACCCTGTTGATGATCAGTCTCTTCACGCCCCACTTACCGCAAAGTACCGAACAGTGGCTGACTACCCTCTTGCTTGGCCTGCTGGTCGCGGTGGCATTGCTGCTGGTGCGTGGTTGTCGCCGCTTTATGATGGAGTAGTGACTCCGCCGGAACGTCTATACCGACAGATTGCCGCGATACTCTCGGTAGCAGCAACATCTGTCGCAATCACATCCAGCCAAAAAACAAACGCAGCCTGATGGCTGCGTTATTGTTTCTGGCTGGGCAACTCCTTGAAGAGATAACCCCTGACGGGATAGAGAGCCCTTATAGAAGAGAGCCCTTAGATAGCCAGAGCCTCAAGCTGCGCTTTGGCCGCTTCCATCCCCTTGCTCTGGGCATCCGGACCCATCCCCATCCCTTCGGCGTAGATGAAATCCACCTCTTTGATACCGATGAAACCGAGCACGGTACGCATGTAGGGAGTGACCAGATCGGTGGCGCTGCCGACGTGCATGCCGCCGCGGGGGCTGATCACCAACGCACGGGTATTTTCAACCATCCCCACCGGACCGGTCTCGGTGTAGCGGAAGGTGACGCCAGCACGAGCTACCAGATCGATCCAGTTTTTCAGCTGGGTCGGGATGTTGAAGTTGTACATGGGGGCCGCAATCACCACCAGATCGCTCGCTTTGAGTTCGGCGATCAGCTCGTCAGACTGGGCGATCACCGCCAGTTGACGCTCATTGAGGTTATCACCACCGCGCAGGCCGGAGGCCAGCTCGCCATCCAGCACCGGCAGGTTGAGGGCAGCCAAATCACGCACGGTGACAACATCATCCTGATGACCAGCCAGGAAGCCGTCGATCAGGGCGTTGGATTGGGAATATTGACCCAGGATGCTGGATTTGAGTACGAGGATATTGGCCATGGTGAAACTCCATTTGGTTGTCGGTTGAACAGCGTTGCTATCGATGGAGGTCACTCTAAACATTGTGCTTATTTGCTGATAGCGAAAATAGATGCTCAACTTGTTCAAAATTTTTGATGCAAGGCCACTTCCTCGCCAGCCAGCCCTGCGGCCGCGCTTCAACCCTTGGCAGAACAAACGATTGCCGTTATGATCCGCCGCACTTTTTTCCAGCGACCCGGATCCCATGATACCCTCGCGCAGGCACTCTCCTTTGGCCGGTGCAGTCTGGATGATGGTGGCAGGACTCTGCTTCGCCGCCGTCAACAGCCTGAGCCAGTATGTCAGCTTCAAGCTTGGCCTCCCCTCGACCCAAGTCGCTTTTCATCAATACCTGATCGCCCTGATCTGCCTGCTGCCCTGGCTGGTTCGCCATGGCCTGCGCCAATCCCTGATGACCAATCAGTTCCGGTTGCACCTGTTGCGGGTATTGTTGGCGGTGATCGGCATCCAGCTCTGGCTCTGGGCACTGGCGTACCCCGTCCCTATCTGGCAGGGGATCGCCCTGCTGATGACCTCGCCGCTGTTTGCCACCCTGGGCTCCGCGCTGCTGCTCAAGGAGCAGGTGAGCCGCACCCGCATTCTGGCCACCCTGGCGGGCTTTGCCGGCGCCATGCTGATCCTCGCCCCCTGGACTGACGAATTCAACTGGGCCTCCCTACTGCCGGTGGCGGCGGCGCTGTTCTGGGCCGGCTACTCCCTGATGGTGCGCTATCAGGCAGCCAACGAATCATCCCACACCATAGTGGTGTATCTGCTTATCTTCAGTACCCCGTTCAACGTCATGCTGGCACTGCCGGAGTGGCAGTGGCCCACCGAGCCACAATCGCTGCTGCTGGCGGCAGCGGGCATTCTGTCGGCACTCGCGCACATGTCCATCGCTCGCGCCTACAGCGTGGCGGAGGCCTCCTTCGTGCAGCCTTTCGATTTTGCCAAGCTGCCGATGAACGTGCTGGCAGGCTGGCTGGTATTTGGCTGGGCGCCCCCCGGCCGTCTGTGGCTTGGCGCCGCCATCATCATTGGCGCCATTACCTTGCTGACCCATCTGGAGCAGCGCGCTCACAAACCCGTTTCCTGAGGTACGCCATGCGTGCCTCTTTTTTTGTCCGCTATTCATGCGATAGCGATCATCAACAATGACCATCGACATCAGGAGAGATCGTATGTTTGGAACCGCAACCCGCCCCGGCGCCACCCGTGCCCTGCTGCTGGGCTCCGGCGAACTTGGCAAGGAGGTCGCCATCGAGTTGCAACGGTTCGGGATCGAAGTGATCGCCGCCGACCGCTATGCCAACGCCCCCGCCATGCAGGTGGCCCACGCAGCCCACGTGCTGGACATGCTCGATGGCAACGCCCTGCGTGCCCTGGTTGCCGAGGTTAAACCCGACCTCATCATCCCCGAGATTGAAGCGATTGCCACCGATACCCTGGCTGCCCTTGAGCAAGTGGGGGTCAAGGTAGTGCCCAACGCCCGCGCTACCCAGCTCACCATGAACCGGGAAGGGATCCGTCGCCTCGCCGCCGAGACCCTGGGTCTGCCCACCTCCCCCTACCGCTTTGCCCAGAGCAAGGAGGAGTTTGTCGCCGCCGTCGAGGCCATCGGCCTGCCCTGCGTGGTAAAACCTGTAATGAGCTCGTCCGGCAAGGGGCAGAGCGTACTGCGCGATCTCGCCAAGCTCGATGAGAGCTGGACCTACGCCCAGGAAGGCGGCCGCGCCGGTCGTGGCAAGGTGATCGTCGAGGGCTTCGTTCCCTTCGAGTACGAGATCACCCTGCTCACAGTACGCGCCGTCGATGGCATTCACTTCTGCGAGCCGATCGGCCACCGGCAGGAAGATGGCGACTACCGCGAATCCTGGCAGCCGCAGGTGATGAGCGAGCTGGCGCTGGCCCGATCCAAAGAGGTAGCGGCCAAGGTGGTCGAGGCCCTCGGCGGTTACGGCCTGTTCGGGGTCGAACTCTTCATCAAGGGTGACGAGGTGTGGTTCAGCGAAGTCTCCCCCCGTCCCCACGATACCGGCATGGTGACCCTGATCTCGCAGGATCTCTCCGAGTTCGCCCTGCATGTGCGCGCCATTCTGGGGCTGCCGGTCGGCACCATCACCCAGTACGGGCCGAGCGCCTCCGCCGTGGTACTGCGCGAAGGGCACAGCCAGAATATCCGCTATCAGGGGATTGGTGAGGCATTGGCGCTGGTGCCGGGCGCCCAGCTGCGGCTATTTGGCAAGCCGGAGATCGCCGGTCGCCGCCGTCTTGGCGTGGCGCTGGCCCGCGCAGCGGATTGCCAGGATGCGGTGGAAAAAGCTAAAGCCGTGGCCGCCAAGGTCGAAGTACTGTTCTAAAGGCTTTTTTGCCACAGCAAAACAAACGTTTGCCGATGTGATCGGGCGCAAGGGGCATGGCAATGCCCCTTTTGCATTTCCCCGTCAGGCTTATAATCCCCTCTTCAAATTTGTCAGGAGTACAAGATGTTAGCTGCCGTGATCTTCGATATGGATGGTGTTCTGATCGACTCGGAACCCTTTTGGCAACGGGCCCAGATCGCCGTTTTCTCCGAACTGGGTCACCCCCACACCGTCGAGGATTGTGAGTCGACCATCGGCGTGCGCATCGATCAGCTGGTTGCCCACTGGTATCGCCTGCGCCCGTGGAGCGGCCCAACTCAGGAAGAGGTGGTACAGCGCATTCTGGATCGGGTCAACGCCCTGATCCTCTCCGAAGGTCAGGCCAAAGCCGGTGTGCTGGAGGCGCTCGACCTTATCGAAGCCCGCGGCCTGAAAGTGGGTCTGGCCACCTCTTCCCCCTTTGCGATGGTAGAAGCGGTGCTCGGCAAACTCGGCATTCGCGATCGCTTTATGGCGGTGCACTCCGCTGAGGTGGAGCGTTTCGGCAAACCGCACCCGGATGTCTATATCCACGCCGCCGAGAAACTGGGGGTAGAGCCAGTTCATTGTCTGGCCATCGAAGACAGTTTTACCGGCCTGCTGGCGGCCAAGGCGGCCTCCATGACTGCGCTGATCGTGCCGGATCCCGCTTTAGTGGGTGATCCACGCTTGGCCATCGCCAACTACCAGCTCGGCTCGCTGGCCGAGCTGAATGCCGGCATGTTGGCCAGCTGGGTCAAGTAGCGCCTATCGGCGCCTTGCTGCGCTCGCGTTCTCATATCTGCAGGGGGCTCCAGCCCCCTGTGATTGCCAAACAACCGTTGGCAATTCCCCTCTTTTCACCCGTCAATCACAACCGGATTGTGCTTCTCGCACACGACCAGTCCAGCCGGTTTCACCTTGCCATCCCTCAGCCTTGATCTCTGTCATAAACGTGCGTTTGCTCGCGGTTAACCCCCTGCAGCCCGACTAGAATCAGGGTAGATAGGCGGCCCCAGGGCCCGAGGAGGTTATCATGATCGAGTACACCAGCAAGCGCATCGTCTGCCCCCACTGCGGTCACCATACCCGGGTCGAGCTGGATGCCAGCCAGGGTGATCAGGAGTTTTACGAAGATTGCATGGCCTGTTGCAATCCGATCCACCTGCGCCTCCACCGCGACGAAGCCCGCGACTGCTTGCAGTTGTTTGTGGATGCGGATGACGAGCAACTGTTTTGATTGCGAGTCACAAAAGGCCGAGCAGCTGTTTTGCCTGCAAGTCGCAAAGAGCTGAGCAGATGTTGTGACTGCGAGTCATAAAAAGTTGAGTGGATATTTTCACCATATAAATAACAAGGGCCTGCACACTGCAAGCCCTTGCTTATGAGGCGATTGACACCGAGCCGTTTCCTTTCAGTGACCCCCGCGCGCCGCCAGTACCCGCTCCACCGTATCGACGATGGCCTGAGTCTGGGGATCGATCTCGATATTGGTCTGCCAGCCAGCCTTGACCCAACCCAGGTTGGTGCGGGCCAGGGTCTCGGGGATCAGGTGGACGCAGAACTCGCGCTCGCGCACCTCACCGATGGTCAGGCTGATGCCATCGATGCCGATATACCCCTTGGTCAGCACATATTTCATCAGCTCGGGAGCGAGGCGATACCACACCTGACGGTTGTTGGGGGTGTCGATCACCGAGGTAACCTCTGCCATGCCGATGATATGGCCAGACATGGCATGACCGCCGATCTCGTCGCCAAAGCGGGCAGCACGCTCCACATTGACCTTGTCCCCCACCTTTAGCAGGCCGAGGTTGGTGAGACGCAGAGTCTCCTGCATCAGATCGAAGCTGACCAGATCCCCCTCAACCCGGGTGACGGTCAGGCAGCAACCGTTGTGAGCGACCGAGGCGCCGAGGGCCAGCCCTTCCCCCCACTCCCGGCTGGGCATGCGGATCACGTGGGTACGAAATGAAGCACTCTCTTCGATGGCGACCAGTTCGGCCACACCTTGCACAATTCCGGTAAACATCATCACCTCTTTGTTTCTGGTAACACGCTCTGTTTTTTATCGCGGCCTGTGGCCGCTTCTTTTACATAATCCGTTTTTTACACAATTCGTTTCGTACAAACTGTCACACCTGCTCCGCCGCCTCAGACCGCGCCAGCACACGAGCCCGGCGCTGGGAATGGATGACCACTATGCCAGCCAGCACGATGAGCAGACACCCCGCCATACTACTGAGGGTCGGCATTTCACCAAACATCAGATAGCCGCAGAGGGTAGAAAAAAAGATCTGGAAATAGAAGAAGGGCGCCAGAGTAGAGGCCTGCGCATATTGCATCGCCTTGATAAGGCAATATTGGGAGAGCAGGGTCACCACCGGTAGCGCCAGCAGATAGGGCAAGTCAGCAAGCCCAGGGTTGCGCCACAGTGCAGGCTGCCAGCAGAGTGCGACCATTGCCACCATCCCCAGCATGAAGCAGGTGACGATCAGGATATCGAGGGTGGTCAGACGTGGATCCACCAGCTTGGTGATGAGGTTGTAGCCGGTGTTGGCCAGTACAATGACCAGTGGCAGCAGATAGTAGAGGTTTGCGTCGCCCCCGTCAGGATGGGTCACCACCAGCACGCCAAACAACCCCAACAGCACGGCCGCCACCTTGGCCCGGGTCAGACGCTCCCTGAAAAAGATCACGCCCGCCACCACGAAAGCCAGCGAACCAAGCTGGCAAATGATGGTGTAGACGTTGAGCGGTACATGGGCCAGCGCAATCACCGAGACCAGCGCACAGACCAGAAACAGCAGCGAGCGCAACAATAGCCAGCGATCCACCGCCAGCAGAGCCGACATGGTGCGCCTTGGCAACAACAGCAGCAGACCGAGGAAAGGAACAAAGAAGCGAAACCAGACCATCTCCATCACGGAGTAGCCATGGAGTACCAGATATTTGTCTGCGCCATCCTTAAGCGTCAGGGCGAGAAGTGCAAACAGCGTCAGAAAGATCGCCAGTGAGTTGCGCGAAGAGAACAGCATCAAAGAGGCCGAAACAGGAAAAAGGGGGTAACCAAACTAACGGGCTTGCCGCAAATTACAACCGCGAGACTGACAAAATGGGAGCAAAACCGCTATATTTGCTCGCCTTTTTACTTTCAAGGAAGCAAATCATGATGGTTTATGAGTGCTGTGAAGCGATCCGTATCGCCTATAACCAGATTGGCTCCGGCGAGCAGGGCTATGTGCCGAAGGCCATCGCCGCCACCATCCGCGCCCTCAACGCGGTCGCCGCCGATGAGCGGGTACCCGCCGAACTGCGCGAACAGGCTGCCTATGCCGCTGCCAACCTGCTGATCAGCGATCACGAAGACGCCTGATCCTGCCCCTTGGGGTGGCAACTATTTCGTCCTGGTTGAATTTCAGGCTAGAATGCCTCCCCCACCCTTTGCACTTTCGTCCGAAAGTGCAAAGGCTCTTCCCGATTTCCGCTCTTTTTTACTCTTATCTGATCCACTCGGAGGTGTCAGTGCAACGTTATTGGTCCGAGGCGAAGCAGCTCGTCCGTCTAGCCAGCCCCATTCTGGTCGCCCAGGTGGCCCAGGTCGCCATGAACTTCGTCGATACCGTGATGGCGGGTCAGGTGAGTGCGGTCGATCTGGCTGCCGTGTCGGTGGCGTCCAGCTTCTGGCTACCGGTGATCCTGCTGGTGCAGGGGATCATCATGGCGCTCACCCCCATCGTCTCCCAGCTCAATGGCGCCCGTAAACGGGAGGCAATTCGTCCGGCCGTTCATCAGGGCTTCTGGTTGGCACTGATCGTCACCCCACTGGCGATGATCGCCCTCTATTACAGCCCGCTGGCGTTGCAGTTCATGGATGTGGAGCCGGTGATGGCCGCCAAGACCACTGGTTATCTGCACGCCATCCTGTGGGGCCTGCCCGCCTTCGTGCTGTTCCAGGTGCTGCGCAACTTCAGTGAGGGGCTCTCCCACACCATGCCCACCATGGTGATCGGCTTTGTCGGGCTGGCGGTCAATATTCCCGCCAACTACATCTTCATTCACGGCCACTTCGGCATGCCGAAACTGGGCGGGGTGGGTTGTGGCGTGGCCACGGCCATCGTGCTGTGGGCCATGCTGCTGGCGATGATCCTCTATGTGAAGCTCTCCCGTCACTTCACCGAGATCCGGCTCTTCTCCCAGCTGGCTCGCCCCAACGGTAGCCGGATCTGGCGCTTGTTCCGCTTGGGCTTCCCCATCGCCATGGCGATCTTCTGCGAGGTGACCCTGTTTACCGTGGTGGCCCTGATGCTGGCCCCCTTCGGTGCCGAGACGGTGGCGAGCCACCAGATTGCCCTCAACTTCTCCAGCCTGGTCTTTATGCTGCCCCTCTCCATCGGGGTGGGTGTCACCATCCGGGTCGGCCACAGTATCGGTGAAGGGCAGCCCCATCATGCCCGGGTAGCGGCTCGCACCGGCCTGCTGCTGGGGATGGGCATTGCTGCCCTCACTGCAGCGCTGACGGTGCTGCTGCGCGAGCAGATTGCCTCCATCTATACCGATGATCAGCAGGTGATTGCGCTGGCCGCCCTGCTGCTCTTCTTTGCCGCTGTCTACCAGATCTCCGACTCGGTGCAGGTGGTCGCGGCCGCCGCGCTGCGCGGTTACAAGGATACCCAGGCGATCTTCTACGTCACCATCGTCGCCTACTGGGGACTGGGGCTGCCGACCGGCATGATCCTGGGTCTCACCGACTGGGTGGTACCGCGGATGGGGCCGCAGGGCTTCTGGATTGGCTTTATCGTCGGCCTCACCAGTGCCGCGCTGATGCTGGGGGCTCGCCTGCGCCATATCTATGGCCGCTTCGCGACGCCGGAGGCGTGTACCACCCTGTCGCGGGCCCAGTAAAAGCGGCAACTCGCCTGCAAAATCAACAGGCTGCGCAAGAACTGGGCAAACAGTCTCCTTTGTGCGTATGGCCTGTTGACAGCCTTGGGGGGCATGGGTAGTATGCCGACCACGCCAGCAATGCTGGCGTAGCGAAGTGGGTTTATAGCTCAGTTGGTTAGAGCACTACCTTGACATGGTAGGGGTCGTTGGTTCGAATCCAATTAAACCCACCACTTTTCTGTGATGCGTCCTTAGCTCAGCTGGTTAGAGCACCACCTTGACATGGTGGGGGTCGGTGGTTCGAATCCACTAGGACGCACCATTACAGAACACTGATTATGCGTCCTTAGCTCAGCTGGTTAGAGCATCACCTTGACATGGTGGGGGTCGGTGGTTCGAATCCACTAGGACGCACCATTCAGTTTGAAAGAAATGCAGATGTGGGTTTATAGCTCAGTTGGTTAGAGCACTACCTTGACATGGTAGGGGTCGTTGGTTCGAATCCAATTAAACCCACCACTTCTGCATAAAGAAATAAAAGTCGCATTGCGCACCCTGCGTCCTTAGCTCAGCTGGTTAGAGCATCACCTTGACATGGTGGGGGTCGGTGGTTCGAATCCACTAGGACGCACCAGATTAAAAAAGCCCGCTCATCGAGCGGGCTTTTTGCATTCTGTCCGCCCCCCCCCTTCCCCGCCAATCTGTTCATCACCGACCGGGCAATGGCGCAGAACCTTGTTCCCATAAAAAACCCGTGCCATCCGATGAACGACACGGGCCGGATAGATGCCGCCAGCGCCTCAGCTCTGCACGGCAATCTCGTACTTCTTTATCTTGCGATAGAGGGTAGCAATCCCAATCCCCAGCGCCTGTGCGGCCAGTTTCTTGTTGCCGAGCCGCAGCAGGGTCTCTTCTATCATCTGTTTTTCCATGCTCTCAAGGCCGCTCTCACCCGGGACGGATTCTGGCAGCTTCTCCGGCGTGGCGGCGAGCGGAGCTGTGGCAGGCACATTGAACGACGCATCCAGATTGGTCACCGGGATCGACTGGGCCGCCACGCGATGGGGCTCCTGATTGCGGATGATGTTGGGGGGCAGCAGGCTGGCGTCAATCACCTCGCCCGCCTGGCTGACGTTGACCAGATATTCGATGAGGTTGCTTAGCTCGCGCACGTTGCCCGGCCAGCGATACCCCTTGAGCAGCGCCATCACCTCGGGCGCCAGACCGGGATAGACGATACCGATACGGCTGGTGTGGAGGTTGAGGAAGTAGTGGGTCAGCAGCTCCACGTCCCCTTCCCGCTCCCGCAGTGGCGGCAGGTTGAGGGGGATGACGTTGATGCGGTAGTAGAGATCCTCGCGAAACTTCCCTTCGGCGATGTATTGATCGAGATGCTGGTGAGTGGCGGCGATGATGCGAATATCCACCGGCACCGGTCGGCTGGCCCCGATGGGGGTCACCTCCCGCAGCTCCAGCACCCGCAGCAGCTTGGCCTGCATGGTGAGCGGCATGTCGCCAATCTCGTCAAGGAACAGGGTGCCCTGATGGGCTGCCTGAATCAGGCCCTGCTTGCCACCGCTGGAAGCGCCGGTAAAGGAGCCCTTCACATAGCCAAACAGCTCGCTCTCCAGCAGTTGTTCGGGAATGGCGGCACAGTTGATGGCAATAAAAGGCTTGTCCTGACGGGGACTCAGGCGATGGACAGCGCGGGCCACCACCTCTTTACCGGTGCCGCTCTCGCCACAAATCAGCACGCTGGAGGGGCTCTGGGCGATGCGGTGCAGCAGTCGCTTGAGGGTGCGCATCGGCTTGCTCTCGCCGATCAGCTGATCGATCCGCACATCCGGATCCGGCTCCTGAACCTGACCGGAGTGGGACTGGTGAAACGCCATCAGAAAGAGCTGCTGGCCCTGCACATGATGTAGCTGGCCGATGATCAGCTCCTGACGACCTTCAAAGGTGATGATGTGCTGAAGATGACCACTCAGCCCCTGCTGGGAGAAGGTGAGCGGGCGGATCCCCACTTCGCGCCCCTGCAGCTGTTCCTGCTGGCAACCCAGATGATGGAGCGCCGCCTCGTTGGCGTAGAGCAGTTGACTCTTGTCATCGAGCAGCAGGCAGCCCTGATCCATGTTGGTCATCAGATTGAGGAACACCTTGTTGACCCCGTCCGACAGCCCGCGCGAATCGAGCAACTTGGCCACAAAGATGGTGGAGATGTGGCGCACATAGTCGCACACATCCTGCAGATTGTTGTTGAGGCGCGCCTGCTGCTCGTCGCTGAAAGCCACCAAACTGATCACCCCGATGCAGCGCTCGTCCACCATGATGGGCACCCCGAGGAACGCGCGCTCACGGCAGCTCTCCTTGCAGGTACAACCGTCACACACGGGATCATCACTGGTGTGGGTAACGATCTTCTCCCGCTGGTTATCAATCACATAGCGCAGCAGGCGGGAGTCGCCCTCCAGCTGACGTCCGAAGAACTTGCCATAGGGCCCGGTGCCAGCCACCCGAACCATATCGGCATCCACAATTTCGACCTCAAGCTGCAGCACACTCGCCAGCATCTTGGCAAAGCGCAAGATGGTCGGCTGGATCTGCATCAACAGACGCTGGTTGCTCACGGATCTCATCCATCATTCCTTTTTGTTCTTGTTATCCTCCCCCGAAAGGGAGTCATGCTGGCCAGATACTAAGGGATATCAGGGGGAACTACTTCGGGGGGGATCACGAAAAGGGAAAATGATCCGTATCTTCCGTGACTTCAGAGGCACAGATAAAATTCAATAAAAACATGAAGATGAAAACACATGCAGCAAGATAAACCACTCGGGACAGCCAAGCCTGCTGATCTGCGGAATCCATCGACAAATCATGCTGAAGGTGGGGAAAACAGCCACTGAAATGGCATCTGGCTCACGCGCCGCGTACCTGTTTCAAGACTTGGCACTCATGGTCGAAATCCGCTTTATCTTGCGGCTGAATGTAACTTTGCCAGCGGGCAAACAGCTCGGCCGTTGGATAACGATGCAGACGAATACCGGTGCGATAGAGTTTGGGAAAGAGTGGGTCTGGCTGGGATCTCACGACCAGACCGCGCAGTTTCTCGCCAGAGGGAATGGCAATCACCAGCTCATCCCCCTCTTTCAACCGTATGGCCCCCAGAATACCGATGCCGCCGATGGCTATGTCGCGCACTACCACATAGGGCACCGGGTTGAGCAACTCCAAAAACCAGTTGCGACGGCTGCATTCTGCCTTGTAACCACCGCCACTGAGGATAAAACGGCGGTGTCTGCGCCAGTCATAACCGGTAGGCAATGCCGGGTCATAGCGCGATTTTGCCTGCCCCACAGGATCAGATTGCTCACTTGTGCCCATCCGGTTTCCCTCACTGGCATTGGTTAAACAGTGTCAGTCAGCTCTTTTTCATACTATAGCTGTCGCCGTTAGCCCTGGGGCTCAGGGCCGGATACGGGGACGACAGATGTATCACGGAGGCAATGATTTGGTACGAACCGTTTCCACGAGAAGAGCCGCAGCGATGCAATCTGACTTAGCCAGGCAGATGAAGTGCCAGCCAGACCGCCAGCGGGCTCACCAACACGGAGAGGGCATTGCCGCCGAGCACGATACTGGCCACCTTGTCAGGCTGGCAGTGATACTGCTCGCAGAGCATGTAATTCAACACCGCAGGGGGCAAGGAAACCGACAACATCAACAGCGGGATCCACTCCGTCTTAAGGGGCAACAGCCAGATCGCCAGCAGCAGCGACAATCCCCCCGCCAGCAGATAGAGCAGGTTGCACTTGAGCGCGAGGTGTAGCCCACCGCCGAAAATGAAAAAGACTTGCGGGGAAAATGAAAAGCTATCGGCCCAGTAGTTTATCAAACTTGGTGACACCGGAATCACTGAGTTTGATAACCCCGTTAAACCGGCATTAAACCTCTATCTCATAGGTCGGTAAATCCGGCGCCTCTCCTGCAAGCTCCCCTCCCCTGTAAAACGCCTTCTTGCCAATGGCTACCCCAGTGCCCCGCACTGTGACTGTCCCACCCGCTAACGCGCTGAGAGTCGTGGTCGTGGTACCTACTGCGGTCACTGTACCAACCAGCAAGGGATCAGCGCCGGGCACCAGCTCCAGGAATCGCTTAAACAGGTTCATACAAATCGCTCCACACTCAGTTGCTGGCGCACCGTCATGGCCCTGTTCTGCAGCGCAGCAGAGACCCTGACGCCACGGTTGTAGCCCTTCCAACCGTCCACGGCGAGCAATGCGCCCGGCAGGATCAAGCCGGTATCAGCAGACAACGGCAGCTCGATGGTCTGGGTACGCTTGGGCATGGTCTTGGCCAGCCCTACCACACCTTGTGCACGGGCGGCCGTCACATCACACACCAACGGGTGGGTGATGGTCGGCGCTTGTTGCTCGCCAGCCGTTCCCTGGCGCACAACCCGCGCACTGATGCCCTGGTGGCCACCGCTGACCCAGATCCCGTCGGCGGCATGACCCAGCTGGAAGTCACTGCCCAGGGTGGTAATGATGGCTCGGGGGATCGCCACATCGGCCTCTGCTGTATCGAGCTGCCACGGCACGGTGGGATAACGTGGTTTGATGACCAGATGGCGGTTGCGATGGTGTGGCAGCACAAAACCACCAGCCGCATCAGCAAGGTACCTGACCACCTCGATCGGGGTCTGGTTATCCAGGCTAAAGAACCCGGCAGGTACCAACCAGTCAGCCGCTTGCCAATCCAGCGTCCAACCCACCGGCAATACGGCCGCAGCCAGCTGGGCCATGGTCGCAGCAGCAGGCTCACTCACCGCCTGCGCCAATACATGGGTCGGTGAGAGATAAGCGGTACGCGAGCGGCCGGTCAGCGTTGCCGACTCGCGGCCAAAGCTCTGGCTCGATTGCCAACCATCGCACACGCAGTCCCATTGCTGACCGTTGATATGAATGCTGACCTCTTCCTCATCGGTCAACGCAGCCGCCGCGATACGGGGGATTTGAGCACTGAACTGCCATGCCCAGGAGTCGGTATCAAGCTCGATACTCACCGCAGTGGCCGCGCAGTGGCCGGGATATCGAGCCCATCGCGTACCCGCACGATCTTTGCTGTATTGCTCACCAGATAAACCCTCCGGGTTGGAATGACGATTGCCGCATCACTGCCCTGCCAGACGAACTCCAGCTCTGCCGTGTCGCGCTTGCGACCGAACGCCAGCCGCAGCACCCGCTTATCGGGGCGGATCGGTGGTTTGGGTGGTTCTGGCGGCGGCGTCTTGCCCCTGGATGGCCACATGGCCTCATCCCAACCATCACGCCAGCCCTCTATCAGCGGCTTGCCGTGGTGCCAGACTTGGGCGGCCACCCCTTTACCGATGGGGATGCCCTCTTGCCACTGGTCAGCCTGCCAAGCCTTGTCAAAGCGCGGCGGGTTGGTGAACCCAACTAGGCGCCAGCCGCTGACGGGCGCCGCCTCAACCCACAGGGACTGATTCGCCACATGGCCAGCGGCCAGGCTGTCATAGTCCTGGCGGTTCTGCTGGCTGACTGGCAGCCCCTCGGCACAGCGCTGTTGATTGGCCATAAACGTCTGGGGCATCTGCTCGCCCAACTCAACCACCTGCTGCTGATGCGCGGCGGCCTGCTGCCACAGGGAGCGGCTGGTTGCCCGTTCGGTACCTGCCTTCTGCCATTCGCTACTGAGGTGCTGGGAATGGCTATCTGCCCGCTCCCACTCATCCCCCATTGCACTGGCAGGGCCCCGGAATACGTTCTGGTCATACTGCCCGGCGAGCACAGGCTGCGGGGCGCGGGATGTGCTCGCCATGGTGCATTCAATGACGAACGCGCCGACCAACTCCCCCCGGCCATGGGTTTGGCTGGCAAGCACCGCATCAAGTACCACAGAGCCGTCCAGCATCGCGCTGGAGCGATGCGGGGCGCCATCCAATACCGATGACAGCACCAGACCCGGTGACGCACTCAGGCGTGGCGGCAAGTTGGTACTATTCAGGATGCCGACCAGGCGCACCACGTCGGACTGGTTCAGCTCCAGCTGGCCATTGATGCTGCGAGCCTTACGCAGCGCTAGGCTGGCATCCTTTCTGGCCATATGGCCCCCGGTTACGGTTCAGTGATGGTGGCGGTATTAATGCGGATCAGCGCACCGGCAAAAAACTCCGCTGCGGGCAGCTCCAGATCGGCGCCACTGCCCGGCACCCCGACATCGAGATCCGCCACAAAGGCTCCATCCCGGTCAACAATACGTCCCCAGGTGGGGGCGCCGCTGCCAGTGGACATCTGTTCGGCAAGGGGTTTCAGGGTCAGCACCCCACCAGCGATCGTCTTGGCGCAAGGGTGGCTAAACGTCAGCACCACCAGAGCAAGCTGGTCAGTCGTGGCCGCCCCCGGAGGCGGTTTGGTGCCGGTGTAGATGGTCAGCTTGGCACTCGCCCCGCTGCCTGCATCAATGGCCGTGGCCAATAGCTGGGCGCGACTGGTGCGCAGCCCTTCGGCATAGGAGATCATGGTTATTTCCTCTTGATCGGGGCAAGCTGGGGGAATGATGCAGGTGCCACCCCACCACCAGGCGGATAGGGTTTTGGCGCCTGATAGTCGGCAGCCACCGCGTTGTAGTCGGCGGGGCCATATGCCGGGTCATCCTGGGCGACCACCATATAACGGCGATTCAGCCACAGCAGATCGAACCGATAGACCCCATCCGATGCGCGGCTGTAGGTCTCGCCAACCAATTCGCCATCTTGGGTGAAGCAAAGTACCCGGTGCCGCGCCAGGCCACATCTTGCGGCTGGCATTGGCTGCTGGTGTAGTGTAGTGGTCTAATCATCTCGGGCACCATTTTAGGTGGTACAGTCGCCACCATGACCTGAGGTGTTCAATGACAAGATTACGTCGCTCATTTACTGCCGAATTCAAACTCGAAGCCGCATCCCTGGTGCTCGACCAGGGATATTCTGTCCCTGAAGCCAGCCGTTCACTGGATGTCGGTGAAACCGTACTTCGCCGCTGGGTTCAGCAACTGCAATCCGAACGCTGTGGTACAACCCCCATCGGAAAAGCACTGACTCCGGAGCAGCAAAAAATTCAGGAGCTGGAAGCCCGCATCAACCGGCTCGAACGTGAGAAGGACATTCTAAAAAAG
>NZ_JBFODG010000027.1:0-12627 GCF_040908215.1 Aeromonas sp. R5-4
TTATCGACTCAACCGGGCTGAAGGTATTTGGTGAAGGCGAGTGGAAGGTCAGAAAACACGGCGCCGAGAAGCGGCGAGTGTGGCGCAAGTTGCATCTGGCGGTAGACCCGGTGACCCACGATATCGTGGCGGCGAAAGTGTCGTTGGAAAATGTCCATGACGCCGAGGTGCTGCCAACCTTACTCAATCCACTGCGGTGCAAGCTGGGACGTGTTTATGCGGATGGCGCGTATGACAGCAAAGCCAGCCATCAGCTTATCTTGCGCAAAGGGGCAACAGCCTGTATCCCGCCTCGCAAAAGCGCGGGGTTATGGAAAAAAGGACACGCAAGAAATGACGCGGTGCTGGTGATGCGCAAGGAAGGGCTGGCGTACTGGAAGAAGATATCGGGGTATCACCGTCGCTCGCTGGCAGAGACTGCGATGTATCGATTCAAACAGTTGTTAGCGGGGAAAGTCAGTTTACGTAACCACAACGGCCAAGTGGGAGAAGTCATGGCGTATGTGAGCGCCATAAACAAGCTGAATACTCTGGGCATGCCTGTCAGAAAGCCACGAGTGTAACGGTCACCAGGGGCGGGGGAAGTCATGACTGCTGGTTGATTTGGGAAACAATGCCGGGATTACCGTGAAGACCGCGTCCCCAACAGCGGCTTATTTAGGTAAAAAAGTTGTTTTTTGGTGCCTTTTACCTACCTTTTAAATGTAATTAACCAACTAGAGATTCTCATAATTTTTGACGAAACAATCATCTTCATAATTGGAGGCGTCAGGTGGCACTAGTAAAAAAAACCAGTAGCAACAGCACTGCTGTTGAACCAGCCAAACCTGCTGCTGTCGCGTCGCGTGAAGCGGAAGCACAGCGGAAAAGGGCCAGAACGCTGGCAAAACAGCAACAGGCGGCGGAGCGGATTGCGGCTGCCACCGCACAATTGTCTTCCGGCATCACAGAAGCGTCATCCGCTTCTGAAGAATTGCGACGAGCTTCTGATCTGATTGCCTCCGGAGCCGAAGAATCGGCGGGGGCCGCGCAGGAATCATTGCAGGCGTTTAAACAGGTCACGCAGGCCATCAACCGTCAGTTAGATAGTGCTAACCTCAGCCAGACGAAAAGCGAAATTGTACAACAACTGGTTTTGCGGACTGCCGAAGATATTAGCCGGCTGATCAGCAATGTCACTGTTGCAGCAACCCGGCAAGAAGCATCTGTGCGCCAGGTCGTCGAGCTGGAGAAACAAGCTGCCAATATCGGTGACATCGTTAAAGCGGTAGTGCGGATCGCGGACCAGACCAATTTGCTGGCACTCAATGCGGCGATCGAAGCGGCCAGAGCAGGTAAACATGGCAAAGGTTTTGCGGTGGTTGCTGATGAGGTACGTACGCTGGCGGAAACTTCTGAAAGGAGTGCCAAACAGATCCAGGATTTGGTCAGCCAGATCCAGTCCGAGGTTAAAGGCATTGCTGAGGGGATCAATCAATCCGCCAATAATATCAGCGGTGAGGTGGAAAAAGGCAAAGCCATTACACAGTTGCTGGATCAAATCCGTGTTGATGTCGGCGACGTGGTGAGAGGCGTGCAGGATATTGCGGCCGGCGCGCAGCAATCCAACGACGCCGCGAATCAAGCGCTGCGTGGTGCGGAAGAAATTGCGGCAGCGGCCGAGCAACAATCTGCTGCAGCTGAGGAAACGGCAAAAACTGTCAATGAGCAAACTCAGGCATTGTCTGAAAGTGAAAAAACTGCCCAGGATTTGTCTGACATCGCCGATGATTTAAAAAACTCAACTGATGTGGCTAAAAGTGCCGAAGATGTTGCATCCAGCGCCGAAGAGTTATCTTCTGCGGTGCAGGAGCTGAACCGGGCGGCCGCCCAGATCATGACTGCAATTGAACAGATCCGGCGTGGCGCGCAAACCGCCGCGGCGGCAACTGAAGAGTCGGCTGCTGCCGTCACGCAGATCAAACGAGGTCTGGAAATTGCGCTGGATCGGGCTCGCAAGAGCGAAGAAAAAGTCACTAACATGGCAACATTACTTGAACGCAATAAAGCGGCAGTTGATCAGTTGGTCAGGGGCATCATTAATTCGGTTGAATCAACCCAAAGCAGTATGCGACAGGTCAAAGACCTGGAACAGGTATCGCGTCGCATCGACAAAATCGTCGAAGCAATCACGACGGTATCGATTCAGACCAATATGCTAGCTGTCAATGGATCTATTGAGGCCGCTAGAGCGGGTGAGTTTGGCAAAGGTTTTGTAGTGGTATCCACCGATATTCGCAATCTGGCGCGCGACTCTGCAGAAAACGCGGATAGGATTAAGGATTTAGTGAAAGGGGTACAGGATCAGATCGCACTGGTCAGTGCCGATTTGGACGAAATAACCATATCTGCGATTGCTGAGACGGAGCAGGCCAAAGTCTGTAGCGCCAATCTGGTGGCGATAGAAACTGATGTAGCCGATGTGAAGGATGGCACTTCAGTCATTTTGCAGGCGGCCAATGAAATTGCTGCTGCTATCAGCCAGGCCCAAAAAGGCATTGAACAAATTTCTGCGGCTTCACAGGAAGCTGAGCGTGCGGCAACAGAAGCCGCAGGCGCCGCTCACCAGCAAGCGCAGGGTGCTGAAGAACTGGCAGCTGCGATAGAGGAAATTGCCTCGTTGGCCGATGAACTGCAAAGTCTTTGAGGTGTAGCATGAGTGCAGAACTTGAGCGGCCGCAGCCACCCGATAACGCTATAGGCCAGCAAACGGATTTGAGCCAGCAATATGTCACATTTATGCTCAATGGCGAGCTGTTTGCTGCCGAAATGGCGCCTGTCCAGGAGATTATCCGTGTGCCACCAACAGTGCGTGTACCACTGGCACCAGCTGCGCTGGACGGGCTGGCTAATTTACGTGGCAAAGTACTACCGATAATCGCGCTGCGGCGGGTGTTTCAGTTCGACGCGCAAACCCATGATGATTCGACCCGGGCACTGGTAATTGATTTGGGACAGCCATTGGGCTTTGTTGTCGACAAAGTTGCCAGTGTGATTAGTGTGGAACCGTCGCAAATTGACAGTGTAGACAGCATTCGCAGCACGATTGACACTGAACTGTTATCTGGAGTGTTAAGAACACACGGCGAAAAAAGCATGATTATGGTGCTGAATTTTCGGCAGTTGATTGCCGATGAGTTTGCCGAAGTTCATGCGTTAAGCCAAAACCCGGAGCTGCAAAGTGCGGTTACAAATGCGCTGGCCATCCCCGAGGGAACAGAAGACGACAGTGATGAGCGTCATTTGGTCAGTTTCAGTGTCGCGGCGCAGGAATATGCTGTTGATATTGCTGATGTACAGGAAATTGTTCAGGTACCTGCTGATATGGTGCAGGTACCAAAAACCGATAGTCATGTGTTGGGGCTAATGACATTACGCGAGCGTCTATTGCCGTTAGTCAGCCTGCGCAAAATGTTTCAGCTAGCGGAACGTGCGCTGGATGAGCGCAGTCGGGTTGTGGTGGTTGGCGTTGGACATGGCGCAGTTGGTATTGTTACTGATGCAGTGTCTGAAGTGTTGCGGGTACCGCTGGATTTAATCGACCATATGCCGCCGTTGTTGGCAAAAAAATCAAATCTTAGTGAAATTAATCAGATATGCCGACTAAATCAAGGTAAACGGCTGGTGTCTGTGATTGATGTGGCTGCGTTATTTCGTTCCGGGGCGGTAAGCGAAGCATTGTCGGAGGTAAACAAATTGCAATCAGATGTGCTGGCAGAGCAGAACGAGGCCGAACTGGCCGAAGAAGATGAAGAGCAGGTAGTGGTATTCCATCTGGCGCAAGGCGAGTTTGGCGTCCCCATCGACAGTGTGCAGGAAATCGTGCGGATCCCTGAAGAGCTGACAGCAGTACCCAAAGCACCTCCATTTATCGAGGGGATTATCAATTTGCGCGGCTTGGTGCTGCCGGTGGTGGATCAGCGTAAACGATTGGGCCTGCCATCAATTGGTCGGCATGATCGGCAACGCATCATGGTGTTTGTGCTGGGTGGGGTTCGAACTGGTTTTATTGTCGATGCCGTGACCGAAGTACTGAAAATTCCGAAGAAGTTCATTGAACAGGCGCCGAGGCTGTCGGCGGAGCAAGCGAGATTGTTGGGGCGTGTTGCAAACCTTGAACAGCAGAAACGAATGATCCAGCTGATTGAACCTGACCACCTGATTGACAGCGATGAGCAGCAGAGGCTGGAGGCTTTGTTAGCTGCCAGGTAACAGTGAGTGACACTAGAATGGCGATCAAAGTATTAGTTGTCGACGACTCCGCGCTGATGCGCAAAAAAATCTGCGCCGTGTTGGATACGGCAGGCGGCTTTACTTTAAAAACAGCCAAAAATGGTCTGGAAGCGATCGAGCTAAATCAGACGTTCTTGCCGGATGTGGTCACTCTGGATATCAATATGCCGGAGATGGATGGCCTGACAGCCCTAGCAGAAATGATGTTACAGCGGCCAGTTGCTGTTGTCATGCTCTCCTCGCTGACTGCTGCCGGCGCGCTAGCAACACTGGAAGCGCTGGCATTAGGCGCTGTTGATTATATTGCCAAGCCTGACGGGACGATCTCGCTGGTACTGGGTCAGATTGAACAGGAACTGGTATTAAAGGTCAGAGCCGCTGCGAAAGCCCGGTTGCGCAAAACCGAGCCTGATGTGGTGGCGACCAGCCAGCAACCCAGCAGCCGTTCCCGACGGTCTATATCACATCAAACGGGCAGCAAAAAACTGGCACTAAGCCAGTCTGCTGTCAGCCGTGGCGCAAAGACAATAACGAGTTACGCCGATGAACCTGATGGTCTGGTGCTGATTGGAGTTTCTACAGGAGGGCCCGGTACTTTGGAACAGATCCTGACCAGTTTGCCGGCAGATTTTGGATATCCGGTGATAGTGGCGCAACACATGCCCGCAGCGTTCACAGGACCGTTTGCTAACCGGCTGAATCATTTGTGCGAGCTGGAAGTTGTCGAAGTAAGCACTTTACAACAGGTTGAGCGAGGTAAGGTTTATATTGCACGTGGGGGGGCTGACTTGGTGCTGACCAGCCGTGTCGGTTTGTTGTTTTTGCAGCCCAAACCGGAAGACCCGCAATTTCGCTGGCATCCATCGGTGGAGCTGCTTGGCCGCTCAGCGCTTGAATGCTGTCATGCAGAAGCGCTGGTCGCCGTCATGTTAACCGGGATGGGCAATGACGGCGCCGAGGCTTTCAGCCGCATTTATGCCAATGGCGGCAAAACAATCGCTGAATCAGAACTGACTGCAGTCGTGTACGGGATGCCCAAAGAACTGATTGAGCGCAAAGGGGCTACACTGGTGCTTCCGGCCCACAAAATCGCGTCACAACTGCTGCATTGGGCTGGCAGCTAAGGAACGTTATGGGATTGGTAAAGCAAAATCAGCAGGTGGTCCCGACTACAGAGCAGCGGCAGTTTGCACGGGATTTTCCAGGTTTGCTTCAATTGCTGCAAAGCAACGATAGTCAGAGTAGGCGCTGGGCTGCACGCGACTTATCCGCTTATGTCGAGGCGGTTGGCCCGTTATTGACCCAATTGTGGCAAGAACCAGAGAGAGTGGTTCGGCAGGCTATTTTTGGCGCGCTGACAATGCTTGGTACTTCGCAGGCAGTCGATGGCTTGATCAGTTGTTTGCGCAGCGAAGAGGCAAATTTGCGGAACGATGCGATTGAGGCGATGAAGCTGATGCCCGCGGTAGTGGCACCGATGATGGACTCTTTATTACACGATCCGGATGCCGATGTACGGATCTTTGCTATAAACGTACTAGAGTCGTTACAACATCCCAATGTAGAGCAATGGTTGCTGGATGTGATCAGTCAGGACCCTCATGTAAATGTTTGTGCCACTGCGTTGGATTTATTAGCAGAAGTAGGCACTGTGGCTGCGGTCGCACCGCTGCAGGCATTGCAACAGCGCTTCAGTGACGAACCTTTTATGCATTTTGCCATAGATGTGGCATTAACGCGGATTAAGGGGGCCTAATTGGCCAAAGCAGAGATCAGCCTGGAAGAATTCCAGAAGTTCCGTGAGTTTTTCTACCGGAAAACTGGTATTCAGTTTGATGACAATAAAAGATACTTTGTCGATAAACGTCTGGTGGAGCGGATTGAGGTGACAGGTTCGGATAATTTTCGTAACTACTTTACCACTTTACGTTTTCAAAGCTCAGGTGAAGAGCTGCAAAAGCTGACCAATCTGATGACAGTAAACGAGACTTATTTTTTTCGGGAGGATTATCAGTTTCGTTGTCTGGTGGAGTCGATGCTGCCGGCAATCTGTGCGAATAAAAAACCTGGCGCCCGGATAAGGATTTGGTCGGTGCCATCTTCATCTGGCGAAGAGCCTTACTCGATTGCGATTTATCTGCTGGAACACTGGCCGCAGATCTCACAGTGGGATGTCGAACTGGTGTCATCGGATATTGATACCGATATTTTGCAAAAAGCCAGGCTCGGTTGTTACTCGCATCGGTCTGTACAGCATGTGCAGCCAGCATTGCTCGAGAAGTATTTCATCAAGCAAAAAAATGGTGATTATCAGATCTCTGATGACTTACGCGATTCAGTCGAGTTTACCCACGTTAATTTGTCAGAGGTTACAAATACCAGATCTTATCGCAATTTCGACGTCATATTTTGTCGTAACCTCCTGATTTACTTTGATGACTTATCACGGAGCAAGGCAGCTGAGGTGTTTTTTGACGCATTAAATATAGGTGGCTTTGTTTGTCTGGGTCACTCTGAATCAATGAGCAGGATCACCTCTTTGTTTACCGTCAAAAAGTACCCCGAAGCAATTGTTTACCAGAAGCCGGAGCCAAAATGAAAACAGGCCTGAAACGTATTCTGGTGGTCGATGACGCAGCAACAGTCAGAATGTACCACAAACAAATCCTACAGCAAGCCGGTTATCTGGTTGATGAGGCAGTGAATGGTCTGGAAGCACTGGAAAAAGCGCTGCTGTCACCTTATGACCTGTATCTAGTTGATATCAATATGCCAAAGCTGGACGGGTATGATTTCCTGAAAGATTTGCGAAGCCGAGACATCTTCCAAGGGCCTGCCATTATGATTTCCACCGAAGCGCAGCAGCACGACAAGTTACGGGCTTTTGCATCCGGAGCAAACTTATACATGGTAAAACCAATTAAACCGGCGGAACTTCTGAAGTACTGTGCACTATTGCTGGGGTTGGGGACGACTGTATGAATGAGCTGTTACAGCAATTTATTGGCGAGTCGCGTGACTTTTTGCAGTCGATCAGTGAGCAGTTACTGCAGTTGGAGCAGTCGCCTGCTGACCGACAGTTAGTTGTTGAACTGTTTCGGCTGGTGCATACGCTCAAAGGCAATAGTGGTTTATTTGAATTCAGTGCAGTCAGCAAAGTGTTACATGCAGCTGAAGATTTGATGGACGCTGTGCGGGATGACCGGTTAGCGTTTAGCCCAGCGTTGGCTGACCAGTTGCTTGAAGCTATGGACTTTGTGGCACATCTTATTGACTTGGTGGCGTCCAGTGCTTACCAGGATGCCGATTTTATCGCAGTTGCCGCCGTTCAGGCCATGCAGTTGCGCCAATTACTAGTTGAGGCACAGGCTGATGCCCAACCCGAAAGCGACGAGCAGGCACTTCAAGCTAAGTTGATGGCACTTAATACTGACTTGGCTGCGCGATGGTTGCCTTGTTTTCCTGTCAAGTGGCAAGAGCAAGCACGCAGTAAAGCGGGTTGTTATCTGGTGGTCTACCAACCAGAGGCAGAGTGTTTTTTTAAAGGTGAAGACCCTTTTTATCTGATCCAGCAACTGCCAGGACTAACTGCTGGCCTGGCTTTACCTGCAGCGGAGCGGGTTAATACCTTATACGATTGCTATCAGTCGCAACTAGTTTATCTGGCTTTGTGCGACGCTGACGAGGCGGTGATTGCCCAGCATTTTCGTTGTGTGCCTGAGCAGGTGCAATGGGGTACAACAGTTACAGCGGTCGGGCCCACCATCTCTGCAGAACCGGTCATAAAACCGGCACTAGCCTCGTCGCTAGACCCGGCAGTGCGAGATATCCTGCAAACGCAGTGGCAGATTTTACAGTTACAGCTTGAGCAAGGTTCCAACCGAGGTCTGCTCAGTGCCGCCTATAATACGTTGCAAGCGCTGCTTGCGCAGTTACCCGCTGCACCAGCCTTACCCGCATTGACCGCTGAGACTGACGTTGCTGCTTTGTTGCTCTGGACAGCACAGCAACTGGACAACCCCACGCTGGACTGTGCTATATCAGATATTGCAAGCAACGGTCCGGAGCCGCAAGCTGCGCCGGGCGTTCTTACGGCATTGCCGGTTGCCCAGGCGGCCGATGAAGGCAGTAATGACTGCAAATTTGGTCGACGAGTGGAAGATGCCTTACAGAGTAAAGTTCTGAAAGTTGAACAAAGCAAAATCGATCGTCTGATGGATTTGATCGGTGAAATTGTCGTAGCCAAAAACGGTTTACCATATCTCGCCGGCAAAGCTGAAACGCACTATGGCAATCGCGAACTGGCGCGGGAGATAAAAACCCAATATGGTGTGATTAACCGAATCGTCGAAGAGATGCAGGATGCCATCATGCAGGTACGGATGATGCCGGTGTCTTTTGTATTTCAGCGCTTTCCCCGGCTGGTCCGTGATATCGCCCGTAAACTGGGTAAAGAGGTGAATTTACAAATCCACGGGGAACAGACCGAAGCTGATAAAAATATCATCGAGGCTTTGGCAGATCCGTTGATCCATATTTTACGCAACAGTCTTGATCATGGCCTAGAAACCCCAGCCCAGCGGACGGCCGTCGGTAAAAATCCAACGGGTATTTTAAAGATCCGTGCAAGTCAGGAGTCTGATCGGGTTTTTATCCAGATTGAAGATGATGGCCGCGGAATAGATCCGACGATGATTAAACGCAAAGCTTGGGAAAAGCAGTTAATCAGCGAAGAACAACTGGAAAAAATCAGTGACCAGGAGGCTATTCAGCTGATTTTTGCGGCTGGTTTTTCCACGGCGCCCCAAGTGACTGATTTGTCAGGCCGGGGGGTTGGAATGGATGTGGTCAAAACTGCGGTCCAGCGGGTTGGCGGTACGGTCCAGCTACAATCTGATGTTGGCAAAGGAACCCGGCTCAGCTTGTCGTTACCATTGTCGATGGCTGTGACGAATGTAATGGTGATTGGCTCAGATCAGCAAATCTTTGGCATTCCGATGGACTTGATTGTTGAAACTGTCCGGTTGCCAGCTACAGCAGTGCAATACATAAAGCAACAGATGAGCACAGTCCTTCGGGGCCGACTGATCCCACTGCGCTCGCTGAACCAGATATTGGGTCTTGATAAAGCGCAACTGCAGAATGAAGAGCAGGAATTTGCTTTGTTGGTTGTGCGGACTCAGGGGGAAGTCCAGGGTCTGCTAGTTGACGATTTTTATGAAGTGATCGATATCATCCTGAAACCTTTGCCGGGCGAACTGGGAAAAATGCCTTTGTACGCTGGCTCTGCATTGCTTGGGGATGGTTCGGTTTTATTAATCCTCAATCCACAGGAGCTCCACTGATGGCACTTACCCGATGTGGAAAAATTCTCAAACTGAGTGGGATAGTGGGCGTGGAGGATGCTGAAATCATCTATGCTCAATGGGAACAGCAACTGTTTAATAAAGTGGATTTACAAGGATGTGATCATCTGCACAGTGCAGTATTTCAATTGATCGTCGTGTTTCAGATCCCTATCCATAAATTACCAAAGAAGACCGAGTTTGCCCTCTGGCTGGACTTTTCTTTGTACTCGAATGCAGGCCGACAGGAGGCTTAATATGTCTAAAACTATTTTTGTGATTGATGATTCAGCAACGATGCTGATGAGCATCAAGCAGACACTGGAAATGTCCGGCTTGAAAGTAGATACAGCCAAAGATGGGCTAGAGGCTTTTAACAAACTGAAAGCCGGATTAAAACCAGATTTGATCATCACTGACATCAACATGCCAAATATGAATGGCATTGATTTTATTAAGAATGCTCGTTCTTTGTTACGGTTTACGCCAATTCTGGCACTGACAACTGAAAGCCAAGCCGCCAAACGGGATGAAGCAAAAAAGAATGGTGCAACCGGATGGCTTGTTAAACCAATCACTGGGCCTGATTTATTAAAAGTTATTCGACAAGTTCTGCCTGGTGTCTGAGGTGTATGATGAACCTGAATTCCATACTTACCCCCAGAATAATTGAGGTGGTACTAGCGCTGATATTGGCACTGGTTCTGCAATTTCTATTTATGCTGCTGGCAACAGGTACAGAGTTGGTTTTTTCAGTTATCGGCTGGCTGGTGGCTGCGCTATTAAGTTGGGGAGCCCTGGTCGTTGCACGTTGCTGGCTGACGAAATTGGCAACGCCGACTGATGGTTCGCACGTCACAGCAGATAATCCAAACTTGAGTCAGCACCAGAGCTTTATACGCACAGATTTAAGTTACCTGCCAAGGTTTGGTGAGGTGATGGCCAAACACATTGAATCAGCCAACAATGAAACAGAAAAAGGTGTCTTGAAAATAATGCATGTTCTGGATTCGTTATATAAATTAAGTGGCAGTTTGCTGGAGCGTCTCAACAACAATGTACAGGAAGCCCAGTCTATCAAAGACATTCAGGCGGTGCGGTTATCAGCTGATCAGGAGTTGTTACGGCAGATGTCTGACTATATTAATGCGAAGTCAGCGCAAGTACAGACAGATCATGCACGGATTGAAGAAGTCTTACTACAAGTGAAAGGCTTATCCGGTTTAACCGGGCTTATTCGAAACATCGCCAAACAAACCAATTTACTGGCACTGAATGCTTCTATTGAGGCAGCACGGGCCGGCGAAGCCGGTCGTGGTTTCGCAGTAGTTGCTGAAGAGGTGCGCACCTTATCGCAGGAAACTGAGACTGCGACAGCTGCCATCGACAAAGCGATCTTGGCGGTAAGCGATACGGTGGCAAAAAATCTGGTATCAGTACTGGCTGGCGATCATACTAGTGAAGTAATGCAAAAAGTGACGGAAGTTTCACAAAGCTTACAGTCAGTGTTGCAGGACTTCAGCGAATTGAACAACTACGTGGAATTACTCAGCCAGGAAAGCAAAGAAGCAATGACATTTATTCACAACGGTATTGTTGAAGCGCTAGGGAATATGCAATTTCAGGATATTAGTCGCCAGCAACTAGAAAGTGTGCATACACTGTTTAACGAGCTGATTGCGCATTTTCAGCAACTTTCACAAAGCCTGGAAGGGGCTTCAGTAGATCCCATAGATCTGCCTCCGCTGGAAGTGTTGCTGGAGTCGTACAGTGAACGTTATGTGATGGAGCAGCAACAAAATACTCATAATCAGATTTTAGGCAAACCGAAAAGAGATTCGAGTTTGCCTGCTATCGAATTGTTTTGATAAGAACTAATCCAAAAGAGTCCTTATTTCCTATGGCCCTCAACAAGTTTTAAGTGTAGAGGTCTAATCATCCCGGACACCATTTTAGGTGGTACAGTCGCCACCATGACCTGAGGTGTTCAATGACAAGATTACGTCGCCCATTTACTGCCGAGTTCAAACTCGAAGCAGCACCCCTAGTGCTCGATCAGGGATATTCTGTCCCCGAAGCCAGCCGTTCACTCGATGTCGGTGAAACCATACTTCGCCGCTGGGTTCGGCAACTGCAATCCGAACGAATCGGTACCACTCCTATCAGCAAAGCGCTGACCCCGCAGCAGCAGAAAATCCAGGAGCTGGAAGCCCGCATCCATCGGCTCGAGCGTGAAAAGGACATTCTAAAAAATGTATGGTCTGCTCCTTATCTGCAAGCGTGAACCGATTTCCAGAAATCGTTTGCATCAATGTATCCGGCCTGTCTGTGAGCCGTTTTCCGGCTCTGGCCTTGATGGGATCCGCACGTCGTCGTCCTAATAAAAGCGCTGTTTCCCAAATCAACCATCAAGCCACACCAGCCCCAGCCCCAGCCCCAAGTGACCGCTACACTCGAGGCTTTCTGACAGGCATGCCCAGAGTATTCAGCTTGTTTATGGCGCTCACATACGCCATGACTTCTCCCACTTGGCCGTTGTGGTTACGTAAACTGACTTTCCCCGCTAACAACTGTTTGAATCGATACATCGCAGTCTCTGCCAGCGAGCGACGGTGATACCCCGATATCTTCTTCCAGTACGCCAGCCCTTCCTTGCGCATCACCAGCACCGCGTCATTTCTTGCGTGTCCTTTTTTCCATAACCCCGCGCTTTTGCGAGGCGGGATACAGGCTGTTGCCCCTTTGCGCAAGATAAGCTGATGGCTGGCTTTGCTGTCATACGCGCCATCCGCATAAACACGTCCCAGCTTGCACCGCAGTGGATTGAGTAAGGTTGGCAGCACCTCGGCGTCATGGACATTTTCCAACGACACTTTCGCCGCCACGATATCGTGGGTCACCGGGTCTACCGCCAGATGCAACTTGCGCCACACTCGCCGCTTCTCGGCGCCGTGTTTTCTGACCTTCCACTCGCCTTCACCAAATACCTTCAGCCCGGTTGAGTCGATAA